>NZ_JVLI01000146.1:0-8399 GCF_001072315.1 Streptococcus pseudopneumoniae
TTACAGTATAGCACAGGAAGTGATTTTTTGCGCTTTTTTACTGTTTTTTTTCAAATAAAAACCTGAGAATTATCTCAGGCTTGGTCATTAAATCTTTTTCTCAATACTGAAAAGTGGAGAAAGTGGGCGTTTTTCATGGATACGTACGATAGCATCTCCTAGGAGATGAGCGATTGAAATCTGCTCAATCTTATCAATCAAGCGCTCTTCTGGCAAGTAGATAGTATCCAAAACCACCAATTTCTTGATAGCTGATTTTTGGATATTGTCCATAGCTGGCCCAGAAAGAACTGGGTGCGTACAGCTTGCATAGACTTCAACAGCACCAGCTTCCGCAAGGGCATCTGCCGCGTGGCAAATGGTTCCAGCTGTATCAATCATATCATCAATCAAGATACAAGTCTTGCCTTCTACCTTACCGATGATGTTCATGACTTCACTGGTATTCATCTTATCAACACTACGACGTTTGTCAATGATAGCAATAGATGTTTTCAAAAATTCTGCCAACTTACGAGCACGAGTCACCCCTCCATGGTCTGGGCTGACAACCACATAGTCAGAACCAACCATACCACGACGCTCAAAATAATCTGCAATCAGAGGAGCTCCCATCAAATGATCCACAGGAATATCAAAGAATCCTTGAATCTGCGCAGCATGCAAGTCGATTGTCAATAAACGATCTACCCCAGCTACTTCAAGCATATTTGCAACAAGTTTTGAGGTGATTGGCTCACGCGCTCTCGCCTTTCTATCCTGACGTGCATACCCATAGTAAGGCATGACAACATTGACAGATTCTGCACTGGCACGCTTCAAAGCATCTACCATAATCAAAATTTCAAGCAGATTGTCATTTACAGGCGAACTAGTTGATTGTAGGATAAAGACGTGTTTCCCACGGATTGATTCTTCGATGTTGACCTGAATCTCTCCATCTGAAAATTGGCGAACACTTGATTTCCCCAACTCTATCCCAATCTCCTGCGCCACACGTTCTGCCAATTCTTTATTAGAAGAAAGGGCAAACAGCTTTAAATCAGAAAAAGACATGATTTCCTCCGGTATATATGTATCGCTTGTGCTTTTCACAAGATTTTCCATCTACCATTGTAGCGCTTTTTACACTATTTTTCAATCAAAAATAAAAGAAGGGCACCATATTTGTACCCTTGCATCATTCTTTTGAAAAATATTCTAGTTCATTATCTTATCGTGCTTCTCAACAAAGCGATAAGCCTGATAAAAACCATAGAGAGTAATAGCTGTAACCACTGGAATCGCTAATGGCAACTCTGTCTCTAATTCTACAAAAGGAGAATTAAACAAGAAGTGAGTTCCCAAGGCTAAACCTAGGAAAATAAGCCCCTCTTTCTTGCCATCCTTCTGTCCTTTATAGGATCTATAAAGCAAGTAAACACCTACTACAGCCAGGCCTGAAAAAGTCCAGTGAGAGGCAATACCTGAGATGATACGCTCTAAAATTCGCGAAATAGTAAAGTCAAAGCCCTCTGGCAAATCCGTACGAATATAGCCAATATCCTCAATCATTTGGAATCCCAAACCAGAAGCAATCCCTAGTAAAAACAAAGATTTTAATTTTCGCACAGGAATCAAAGCTAAAACAAAAACAAGTGGCAATAATTTCAGAGGTTCTTCTACCAAAGGAGCCACAATAGCACTTTCAAAGGCATTTAAAAATGCACTATCTGGGAAAAGAACTCCCAGAAAATCATGGATATAAGTATTAGCAAAGCTAGACAACCAGCCTGAAAGGAACATCCCACCCAATAAAGACAAGATCAAGGCATTCTTTGACAATTCCCATTTTTTTCCAATACGGAAAAGGAAATAAAGAGCCGGAATCATGTAAAAGAGAGCTAGAAAGATAGAAACTCCCATTAGTCCATATTCCGCACCTGACATCGAACCGTCCGTATAGTAGATAGTTTCATACTGCAAACCAATACATAGTAATAAGATAAAAATAAATAAAATACTGTTTTTCTTCATACACTTTCTTTCTAAATGAATTTTTTACAATTCTACGACTGTCATACTTCCTGTATCCACATCGTAAATAGCACCAGAGATAATGACATCATCTGGTATTAGGGGAGACTCGATAAGGAGTTGCATATCCTCTCGCACACTCTCCTCTATATCTTGGAAGGGCAAGAAGTCCTGGTCTGACACATCGACACCCAATTCTTCCTTCAAATACTCCTGAAAAGAGCCATTTTCAAAAGTCTGAGCACCACAGTCTGTATGGTGCAATACCACAATCTCTCTTGTCCCCATTTGTTGCTGGGAAATAACTAGCGAACGAATCATGTCCTCAGTCACTCGACCACCTGCATTCCGCAAGATATGAGCATCCCCAAGTGCCAATCCCAAAGCTTGCGCAACGTGCAGACGTGAGTCCATACAGGTCACAATGGCTACTCTAGTTTTGGGTTTAAGTGGCAGATTTAACTGCCCATGTAGGGCAACATAAGCCTGATTGGCTTGCATAAACTGTTCAAAATACGACACGATTCCCTCCTTGAAAATTTGATAGTCAAATATTTCTCCTATCTTATCATTTTTAAGAGGATTTGTCACGGATTATGCAAAGACCTTTTTCAAAACTTCCTGAATCGTTGTCACGCCAATGACCTGAATTTTCTTAGGCGGAGTGATTCCTGTCAAGGAATTCTTAGGCACATAAATCTTAGTAAAGCCCAGTTTAGCAGCTTCATTGATGCGTTGCTCGATACGATTCACGCGTCGAATTTCTCCTGTCAAGCCCAGTTCTCCGACAAAACATTCCTGAGGATTAGTTGGCTTGTCTTTATAGCTCGAAGCAATGGCAACTGCAACAGCTAAGTCAATGGCAGGTTCATCCAATTTGACACCACCAGCAGATTTGAGATAAGCATCCTGATTTTGTAAGAGAAGACCTGCCCGTTTTTCCAAAACAGCCATAATCAAGCTAGCACGGTTAAAATCAAGGCCTGTTGTCGTACGCTTGGCATTTCCAAACATGGTCGGTGTCACCAAGGCCTGAACCTCCGCCAAAATCGGACGCGTCCCTTCCATGGTCACAACGATTGATGAACCAGTTGCTCCATCCAAACGCTCTTCTAGGAAAACTTGACTCGGATTAAGTACCTCGACCAATCCGCCCGACTGCATCTCAAAAATCCCAATCTCATTAGTGGAGCCAAAACGGTTTTTGACCGCTCTCAAAATACGAAAGGTATGGTGACGCTCCCCTTCAAAGTAAAGCACCGTATCCACCATATGCTCCAACATACGAGGCCCAGCTAATGTTCCTTCCTTGGTCACATGACCTACGATAAAGATGGCAATGTTATTGGTCTTGGCCAGCTGCATAAGTTCAGCTGTCACCTCACGCACTTGAGAAACAGATCCCTGCACCCCTGAAATCTCAGGAGACATAATAGTCTGAATGGAGTCAATAATGAGGAAGTCTGGTTGGATGCGCTCCACCTCAGCTCGAACACTCTGCATATTGGTCTCTGCATAGAGATAAAACTCGCTATCAATATCTCCCAAGCGCTCTGCTCGTAGCTTAATCTGCTGGGCAGACTCCTCCCCACTGACATAGAGAACTGTCCCCACTTGAGACAGCTGGGTTGAAACTTGTAAAAGAAGGGTTGATTTCCCAATCCCAGGATCCCCACCGATGAGGACGAGACTTCCTGGTACCACTCCGCCTCCAAGTACACGGTTGAATTCCTCCATCTCCGTCTTGGTTCGATTGACGTTAATTGAAGTCACCTCAGCTAGTTTCATGGGTTTTGTTTTCTCACCTGTCAAGGACACACGCGCATTCTTGACCTCGGCAACCTCAACCTCTTCTACAAAAGAAGACCAAGACCCACAGTTAGGACAACGTCCCAGATATTTAGGGGAATTATACCCACAATTTTGACATACAAATGTCGCTTTTTTCTTTGCGATGATAAACCTCTTTCTATATCTCTAACTCACACTCAATCACTTGGCAAAAATCAATCTTCTCATTTGGCACAAACTGACGCATGAGCATTCGATGAGCAACAACTACCACAGTCTGGTGTTCTCGATACTTAGACATACATTCTAGAAAACGAGACTTCATTTCCGTAGCTGTCTCATATTGAATAGGACTATTAGGAAGTAACTCCCCCTTATTTTCTAGAAACATAGTACGAGCTTTTTCAAAATTATCTGTGCCACTTTCATAGACCTGCCATTCATGCAATAATGGCTCCACTCTTAAAGGAAGACCCGTAGCACAAACCACATAAGAAGCCGTTTCTAAAGCTCTTGTGACTGCAGAAGATATGATTATTTCAGCCGAAGGGAGTAAAGGATTGGTGCTCAGTTCCTGAGCTTGCTGCCGTCCCTTCTCAGACAAGGGTGCCAAATCTATCCCAAATCCCGTATAAGAACGCTTCTCTAACTCACAATAATCTGGCTTCCCATGACGTACAAAGATAATCTTCATTCTAGTGCCCAGTCGATCCAAATCCACCAGTTCGAACGCCATCAGCCGCATCTCCATCTGCGATTAAGAAAGGTGCAAAGACAGCCTGAACAACACGTTCCCCAACTTCAAGAATAACCTCTTGGTCTGTGATATTCTTCATCTGCGCAAAAATATGCCCTTCATTCCCAGGATTTCCATAATAATCCCCGTCAACGACCCCAACTGAATTAATTAAAACCAAGCCCTTCTTACGAGGGTTTGAAGAACGATCATAGAGGTAGAGAACCTCAGTCGGCTGCATATAAGCCTTAACCCCTGTCGGAACCAAGACAATCTCTCCTGGAACGATAACTGTGCGCACAGCAACCTTTAAGTCGTAACCAGCCGCATGCGCTGTCTCACGCTTGGGCAATAAATTTTTATCTGTAAAAGTCGAAACCAATTCAAAACCACGAATTTTCATATTCTTCTCTTTTCTATTATCATTTATTCTAGATTATTCTATCTTATTTATTCGGAAAAAGCACGAAAAAAAGAGCACACAATTCAAATCGCTTAGGGCTGCTGGATTCCTCCCCTGACCCGCTTCACGCAGAACCGTTGCTCCACTATTTATTATATCACATTCCTATTCATTTTAAAAGCAAAATTATTTTTTCCGTCTATTTCTAAAAAAGTCCTGCATAATAGCTGCGCATTCATCTTCCAAAATTCCTATTTCAACCTCTACACGATGGTTAAGACGCTCATCTGTCAAGATATCGTACAAACTTCCAGCAGCGCCAAATTTCTGGTTTTTAGCCCCATAGACCACGTTTGGAATACGGGCAAGCCCAATCGCCCCACTACACATGACACACGGCTCAATGGTCACAAAAAGTGTGCAATCCAGCAAGCGCCAGCTCTCCTCACTCAAGTTCGCATTCTCTATAGCCATAATCTCCGCATGCATAACCGCTCGCTGCAATTCCTCACGCGCATTATGCCCACGGCCAATGATTTCTCCATCCTTGACAATCACACAACCAATTGGAATTTCATCGTGTTCAAGAGCAATCTCAGCCTCTCTCAATGCCTCTCTCATGAAGCTTTCTTTTTCTTCAACTGTATAATTCATCCGTTTCTCTTTTCCTGCTTATCGATTTTATTATTATATCATGAATCCCAACACAAAAAAAGCCACCGAATGCGGTGACTTTATAGGGAGATTATTATGAAAAAGAAAAGTTTAGGATATTTGTTACAACAAGTTAGGAGGTCTTCTTGTAACTGTCTATAGTATACCCGATCTATCTTAAACAAATCTTAAAAATCTCTTAGGACCAAACACTTTCTAAAATATTTGTTTGTTCACGACCAGGACCTACTGAGAAAGTAGAAATACGAACGCCAACCAATTCACTCACACGACGAACATAGTTACGCGCATTCTCAGGAAGATCTTCCAAATTACGAACTCCAGTGATATCTTCTGACCAACCTGGCAACTCTTCATAGATAGGCTTGCAACGTTTCAATTGCTCAAGACTAGCTGGATAGTAGTCAATACGTTGACCATCAAGATCATAGGCCACACAGATTTTCACAGTATCTAAACCACTCAAAACATCGATAGAGTTCAATGAAAGGTTAGTAATACCAGAAACGCGACGGCTATGGCGCATCACAACTGAATCAAACCATCCCACACGACGTGGACGACCAGTTGTTGTACCATATTCATGACCGACTTCACGGATACGTTCTCCCACTTCATCAAACAACTCAGTTGGGAAAGGACCGTCTCCAACACGACTCGTATAGGCTTTACATACACCAACAACCTTGTCTATCTTACTTGGACCAACACCAGAACCAATCGTAACACCACCAGCCACAGGGTTTGATGACGTAACAAATGGATAGGTACCTTGGTCGATATCTAGCATAACACCTTGTGCACCTTCAAAAAGCACACGTTTACCATTATCAAGCGCATCGTTCAAGATAACAGATGTATCAGTTACATATTGCTTGATTTGTTGGCCATATTCATAGTACTCTTCAAAAATATCATCAATTGAAATAGGAGTACTGTCATACAATTTTTCAAACAGACGATTCTTTTCCGCAAGATTACGTTCCAAACGCTCACGGAAAATGTCTTTATCCAAAAGATCGGCGATACGAATCCCAACACGAGCAGCCTTGTCCATATAAGCTGGACCAATTCCCTTAATTGTAGTACCAATCTTATTGTCACCCTTAGCTTCTTCCTGCAAACGATCTAACTCGATATGATAAGGCAAGATAACGTGCGCGCGATCAGAAATACGCAAGTTATCAGTTGTCACACCTTCCTCATGAAGATAGCTCAACTCTTTTACAAGAGATTTAGGATTTACAACCATACCATTCCCAATAACAGAGATTTTTTCAGGGAAGAAAATTCCAGATGGAATCAAGTGCAACTTAAATTTCTTACCATCGATCACAATCGTGTGACCTGCATTATCACCACCTTGGTAACGTGCAATCACTTCTGCATTAGCTGAAAGGAAATCTGTAATCTTCCCTTTACCTTCATCACCCCATTGGGTACCTACAACAACAACTGAAGTCATAATCTTGTCTGAGCCCTCAGGCTCTTCCTTTCTCACATACATGGCAGGAATCTCACCCGCAATTATATCTTACAATTTATTATAAGAAAAAATCGCCTTTTTATCAAGAAGAAACAATGGAAAGATTTGCTATTTCCAACTATTAAAAAATGTTTTAGAAAAAATTCCGGCTATTTATCATTATTTTTCCACAAAAAGTTAAATTTGTTCGGAAATTAACTCATATTGTCTCAACAAGCAACAAAACCTTGTTTCATTATCAATTTTTCAAGATACAAACGATAAGCAACACGATAATGGTAAACGATAAAATCCCTACGACACCCAATGCCATATCTAACTAAATAATAAATCAAAAATTTAAAATGAAAATCTTCCCATTCCCAACTATTATCAAAGAAAGTAGCATACTCTTCTTCGATACTGTCATAGAAATCAGTCATCTGATCATAAATACTTTGTAGCATAAGCATACACTCCTTTACTTTTTATGATCTTATTCTAACAAAAAATTATAAAAAGTTATTAATAATTCCTGAATTGTACAAATACCAACCTCAATAAGATAAAAAATAGGAAAAGTTGACAGAATAAGAACAAATATCTTACATCAAAAACAAACTATTAAATCCCTAAAAATAAAAAATTTCCTATAAATGATTTACAAAAATTATCCTTATTACAAATCATCCTGTACGGTTACCATTGCATTGAATCTTTCTCAGTTTAAGCTATAAAGTGATTGAATAGAAATGAAGCACTTAATAATTATTAAAAAGAAAAATAACTATAATATTTGTAGTGGTTAAATCCTCTATGGATCTTATGGACCCTATTTTAGGGTAGAAAAAAATTCCATAAGATTTATAATGAAAAGGCACCAAACCATCATTACACAGAATCATATGGAACAATTACACTTTATCACAAAATTACTAGAGCTTACAGACCCTAATTTCTAAATTATGGATATCATCAATAAGGGGTACACATAAGGAAATTATCGCTAAACTGGACTACGACGCCCCATCTTTCCCTGATTGCGGAAGTTAAATGAAGAAATATGACTTTCAAAAATATTCTAAGATTCCTCAATTCTACTTAGAGAGCATCGTTTTAAGTGCTATTAGTGCTCGAAAATGATGGTGTCTGAAACTTCTATCGTCAAGAAAAATATTTCGCTTCGTTAGGTGCGAGATAGATTATTAATTATATAACAAAAAAAGAGGTCAAAACCTCCTTTAATTAACTACTCCGCCAGTAGGACTCGAACCTACGACATCATGATTAACAGTCATGCGCTACTACCAACT
>NZ_JVLI01000147.1:0-6411 GCF_001072315.1 Streptococcus pseudopneumoniae
ATAGATTTTCGTAAAAAAGTTCTCTCTTATTGTGAGCGAACAGGTAGTATAACAGAAGCATCATACGTTTTCCAAATCTCACGTAATACCATTATCTAAAAGAGAAAATAGGTAATCTAAACCAGCAAGTAAAAGGAACAAAAACAAGAAAAGTTGATAGAGACAGACTTAAAACTGACAATCCAGACGCTTATTTGACTGAAATATCTTCTGAATTTGGCTGTCATCCAACTACTATCCACTATGCTCTCAAAGCTATGGGCTAAACTCGAAAAAAGAACCACACCTACCATGAACAAGACCCAGAAAAAGTAGCTTTATTCCCTCTTCCTCCCTACTCACCTGAGTACAATACTATTGAAAAAACATGGGCTTATATCAAAAAGCACCTCAAAAAGAGCCTATTTGGTCCTACTCTTGTTTCAATAAACTATATTTCTTATAAAAACAAAAGGATTAAGGGAGTAATTTTCCTTAATCCGAAAGTTCTTATTCTTGACGTTGTCCGAAATCTGAAATCATCTGCTCCATTTCTTGTCGACTTGGAGTCGTCAGCATATACAGGTAATCTCCTTGAAGTTCCGCAAAAGCCGCTGGCATGATTTTCTTAACCTTGAACTGCTGGCTGTATTTGGCAAGCAAGTCCTCCTCAGCATAGACATAGTGAGCATTGGCACGGCGAGACGTAGCCAAACAATACTGAGGTTCAAAGTCTGACGCTGGGAACTCATCTCCTGCAACTATAGCTGCATAGCCACAATAGAGATCCAAGGAATGAGCAAAATTATAAACATCTATAGTGAAACCACCTGCAGGACGGTTATTGTACTCGATGGCAATATAATCATCCCCTTCACGGAAGAACTCGATATGGAAGAAACGTTCTTTCATACCAAATTCCTTGACAATCGCTTCACCATACTTGCGAAGTTTGGGATCCATATCCTTGAGTACATAGTAAGAATTGTCCATCTTATAAATCATGAGATCAAGTGGTGTATAGGCGTAGTCAAAGGTTGTTGAAAAGACAATCTTGCCATCCTTGTCCACAAGACTATCAAAAGTACAAATTTCGCTAGATGTAACAAATTTTTCAAAGAAATAAACGGTTGAATGGTCCCATTCTGCCTTGAAGTGATTGATATCGTCTGCTGTCTCAAGCTTAAAGGTTGCGGCTGCTCCGACTCCGTTATCAGGTTTTGCAATCATTGGAAGGCCGATTTCTTTTACTGCTTGATCGACATCTGCTTCCGTCTTGATGACAGCTCCAGGTACCACAGGGACACCTGCTTTTTTGAAAAGTTTCTTCATTTCAGACTTAAATTTAGTCTTTTTGAGATCCTCTGGTTTGGCACCAAAGACATTGAATTGTTCTCTGAGTGTTGCGTCTAGTTCTAGCCAATATTCATTGTGGGACTCGATACGATCAATTGGACCATGTTTATAAAAGAGAAAAGCAACCGCACGTTTGACTTCGTCTATGTTTTCCAGATTGTCTACACGGAAATACTCAGTCAGGCTATTGCGCAAGGGCTCATCCAATTGCTCGTATGGTTCTTGACCAATTCCCAAGACGGTAATGCCTTTATTGGCTAGTTCAATTGTAAACTGTTGAAAGTTTTGTGGATAGTAGGGAGAAATAACAAGGTAATTCATAGGTAACTCCTTTTATAAATAGAGATTGCTGAGGAAATAAGGCACTTGTTTGCGCCACCATTCCCAGTCGTGGGCGACATCGTGTCCCCATTCTGCAAACCAGGCTGGAATTTGTTTCTGATCAAAGGCTTCCTTAAGCTTGTAGAAAGACGGTAGGCCGTCTTGTTCCCAGGCACCAAGACCCGTACAAAGCACAATCTCTGCCTGACGGTAACGGTCGATGAACCAGCCGTCGTTCTGATTCCAGATATAATCTACTGGCGAGTTTTGGTAAATAGCATCGTCATTGTAGTAATCGCCGACAAAGAAACGTGCGTCGTAAACTCCACTAAGAGCAACTACTTTGGTAAAAACATCTGGATGCTGGAGGAAGAAATTGACAGCATGGTAGGCGCCCATGGAGCAACCTGTCGTCATCATACCATCAAACCAACCTGTCTTATGCTTGATAAAAGGAATGGCCTCCCCAATCACATAGCGTTCGTAGGCACGGTGCATCTCTGCTTGGTCGTGACCATTTTTCCAAGTGGCCAACCAGCTCTCACTGTCAACACTGGATAGGGTAAAGAACTGAACACGGCCTTCCTCGATAAAGGAAGTACAGGCATCAATCATTCCAAAATCATAGTATTCGTTGTGACTACCACCTGATGAAGCAAAGACCACAACTGGAATCCCAGCATGTCCATAACGGTTGAGATACATTTCACGGTTGAGGTGACCACTCCAGTGGCTAAGGTTTTCAATATGCATTGGCTTTCTCCTTTCTTAACTTACCATTTTTCTGCAAAAAATCTCAGACAGTCTGGTAAATTCTCCGACCAAGGGATTTCACTATGGATGGCACCAGACTGAACTTTCAAGACAAGATTATCCAGATGAACTCCCCCAGCAATCAAATCATGGTAATAGCGAAGCGACGAGTCGATATAGGCTTGTTTGATATTGCCAGCCATCAAGGTCTTGTCTGTGTCATCTGCTTCTTCTGTTCCTACATAGATGAAGATGCGCTGGTCAGGCGACAGTTTCTGGCGCTCGATATAACGGTTAAATGCTTCTTGGTGGAGCCAGTTGGCAGATGAAAAGACGCCTAGGCAACCAATTTGGTCTTGGTATTCCAAACCGATAAATTGGGTAATATTTCCTCCCAGCGAGGAACCAATCATAGCCGTATGTTGGCGGTCAGCTTTGGTACGGTAGATCTCATCGATAAAAGGTTTGACCACCTCCATAACAAATTCGGCATACTCCACACCCTTACCGCCAAACTGCTGCCCTGGGATAGGAGATTCTTGGAACTTCCATGCCGCATACTCATTCATCCGCCCCATTCCATCATTATCAATGGCTACGACAATCATGCGACTGATATCAGGATTACGCTTAATAGCTGGGATAATCTTCCATGAATGACCAATGAAAGACTCCTTGCTATAAAAAACATTTTGCCCGTCATGAAAGTAAACAACAGGATAGGAACGGTCCGTGTCTTTCTCATAATCTTTAGGCAGAAGAACACGCACACGGCGCTCCTTACCTGTATAAGGAACCTTGAGTTTGTGTTCTTTCATTTTTAGATAAAAGTAGGATTGATTCATTGTCAGAAAACTCTCTATATTCAAAAATTTATTCTTATTATATCACAGTTTAAGAAAAAAAGTCAGTTTTTCTTCCATTTTTGGATTAAAAACTAACTTTTTCATTTAATTTTCTAAATTCTTTTGGATTTTCTGATTATAGTAGGCTATCAATCAAGTCATCAACTTCATCTTTTTCAGCTTGAGGTGTAATCTCAGTAATCATAATCCCTGCCACTGCTCGATCAACCAAAGCTTCAACATCCATGCGTGCTTCATACTGCTCTGCATTCTTAATCTTAGGATTAGTCTTTGGACGATCAGGTGCAAAAATCGTACAGCAGTCCTCAAAAGGCTGGATAGAAATGTCAAAGGTATCGATTTGCTGGGCGATGTCAATGATTTCCAACTTGTCCATAGTGACAACAGGACGGATGATGGGAGTGTTGGTCACAGCGTTAATAGCCTGCATACTTTCAAGAGTTTGACTGGCTACTTGACCAAGACTTTCCCCATTGATGATAACTAAACCATTTCGTACCTCACGGATACGGTCGGTAATCCGCATCATAAAGCGACGCGTCAAGGTCATCAAATAAGCTTCTGGAGCCTTAGCCTTGATTTCCTCTTGAATCTCAGTGAAAGGAACCTCGATAAACTGGATATTTCCCCCAAACTTGGTCAATTTACGGGTCAAGTCCTGCGCTTTCTTGAGGGCACCGGGACTAGTATATGGTGGACTAGCAAAGTGAACAGCCTCGATGTCCACCCCACGTTTAAGCGCTAGATAGCCAGCTACAGGTGAGTCAATTCCCCCTGATAACATGAGCATGCCCTTACCAGAAGTTCCCACTGGCAAGCCACCTGCCCCACGAATGGTTTCATAGGAAAGATAAGCCGCTTCCTCACGAATCTCCACCTGAAGATTGATATCAGGATTTTTCATCTGAGCTTGCACATTTGGAATGGCTTCAAAAACAGCTCCTCCAAGCGTTTGGTTGAGTTCACGACTGTCGAGTTCAAAGTTGTGGTCGCTACGCTTGCTAGAAATCTTAAAGGTCATACCTTCCTTGTAGATGTCCTGCATAATCTCTTGCACAGAAGACTTCAGAACTTCTACAGATTTTTCAATCTTATAAACAGGGGAAAAGTTTTGAATCCCAAATACTTGTTTGAGCGATTCTGCTACTGCTGTGTAATCAGCTCCATTGAGGTAAGCGTGGGCACGGTCGCGATCTGCCCTTACCTTAACTTGGGGATAGATAGACAAAACGTCTGAAATATTATTGCGAAGTTTATTGATGAAACGCATACGGTTTTTGCCCTTGGTTGACAGCTCACCGTAGCGAATCATAATTTCTGAATACTGCATGAATGCTCCTATCTTACTTTTCTAGTTTGATTGTAAATTAATTTTAGCTTGGTCAAAAACTGCTCGACCTGACTCATATCATTTTCAAGGTCTAGGCTAAGACGCACAGCTGACTGGGCCTTATCTTTATCCACTCCCATGGCAATCAGGGTTCCAGCTGGTTTTCCTGCCTTGGACGAACAAGCAGATGTCGTTGAGATGAAAATATCATAGTCTTCAAAGGCGTGAACAATGACCTCACCACGAACACCCTTAATTCCAAAAGTTAGGATATGAGGGGCAAAGTCTTCCTCATCTGAAAAGACAAAAATATCTGGATAGTCCAGAAGTGCTTGACGAATCACTGCCTTCATCTGACCAGTCTTGCTAGTAAAGATATCTAGCTTTTCCATCGATAAACGGAGAGCCTTAGCTGTCGCTGCGATTCCTGCCACATTTTCAGTTGTCGAACGATAATCTCGCTCCTGACCACCACCTGTCAAAAGAGACGTAATCTTCTTGCCAGACTTGATATAGACAAAACCAACACCACGAACTCCGTGGAACTTGTGACTAGAGAAGGTCGCGAAATCCACTCGATCAGTCAAATATTTTTCAGTCGGAATTTTAGCAAGTGCCTGAACTGCATCAACGTGGAAGGAAATAGTCGGCTTGTCTGCTAACAGTTCTGAAATAGCTTGAATAGGTTGAATCGAGCCAATTTCATTGTTCACAGCCATGACGGAAACGAGGCTCGTATCAGGTCTTATCAAATCTGCTAGTGCCTCAACATCCACAAATCCTTTGTTATCAACTGGAGCAAAATCCACTTCAAAACCTTGAGATTTCAACCAAAGGGCTGACTCTTTGACTGCCGGATGTTCAATGGCTGATACAATGATGTGCTTTCCAAACTGAGCCTTTTCAAAGGCCACACCCTTGATGACCCAGTTATCTCCTTCTGTCCCACCAGAAGTAAAGAAGATTTCATCACTTTTCTTACCGATTAAATCTGCAATCTGTTGGCGAGAAGCATCTAAGATTCGTGTTGCCTGGTCTCCCAAACGATGGAGACTAGATGGATTTCCTAAAATTTTTGAAGCGACCTGCATATAGGTTTCAAGGGCTTCAGGATAGGGCTTGGTCGTCGCCGAATTATCAAAGTAAATCATGTTTTCTCACGCTTTCTAAAATCACTCCTTCTATTGTATCATGAAACGGAGCCTGCGACAAGAAAGGGCAATTCCTCTTTTTTTAAGATTTTTTTAAAGAAATGCGGTATAATAAATTTTAATTAAAGGAGAGAATGTATGTCTAATTATCGTAGAACTTCAAAACCAAAAACAGAACACATCAAAAAAGGCTTTACAGTCTTTCAAAAAACCGTCGCTACTATCGGTAGTATTCTTGGCTTAATTACCGCAAGTATCACTATCATGAACGCCTTGGATAATAACAAAAATACTAAAAAAGAACCTATGACAAGCCAGACGACAACAATTGTCAAAGAAATTCAAAAGGAATCCCCTCAGGAAAATACTAGTCCCAATAAGGAAACTAACACTACCCAAGAAAAAACACAGCAAGAAGAAACGCCAAAATCTAGCGTCAAGGAAGAGAAAAAAGAAGAGCAGAAAACAGCAACTCAGGACTCTACTACACCTGCTCCAAGTAAACCTGCCACTGAAAATGAAAAACAGGCCAATACGCCAACTTCAGAAAATAAAAGCAATCCTCAGTAAGCACATGGCCTAAAAAAACTCTAAGCAGGCAGAGCCTGCTAACTCATGACAGAAAAAGAAGTTTAGCTTATAATGAAGATGAACA
>NZ_JVLI01000148.1:0-225 GCF_001072315.1 Streptococcus pseudopneumoniae
ACTTTATCCTTCGCCGGAACTTTAACGACTGTGTTCGTTGGCTCTTTCGTACGAACTGGTTTACCTTCACTTGCTGTAATCTTTCCAGTATTAGGATCCACAATGTAAGTTGTTGTGATAGTGTCTTCACCATCTTCACCTCTAACAGTAGTTGGAGCTGTACCTTTTTCTTTCGTATCATCTTTTTCATAGACAACAGGTGATGGTACTACTCTCTTCTCAACT
>NZ_JVLI01000149.1:0-205 GCF_001072315.1 Streptococcus pseudopneumoniae
CAGGTGGTTAGAGCGCACGCCTGATAAGCGTGAGGTCGGTGGTTCGAGTCCACTCGTGCCCATAGTGTTTAGTCCATTACTAGAGAATTGAAACATTATCTTTTCACTAAGAGGACACGGGTTTGTCCCCGTATAAACTATTTTGGAGGATTACCCAAGTCCGGCTGAAGGGAACGGTCTTGAAAACCGTCAGGCGTGTAAAAGC
>NZ_JVLI01000150.1:0-268 GCF_001072315.1 Streptococcus pseudopneumoniae
TGCGACTTTGACAATTGTTTCTGTCGGATTCACTACTACTGGTTTTCCTACTCTTTCTGTAATGGTTCCATCTGCTAGATTTACTTCGTAAGTAGTGGTTACTGTGCTTGAACCTGCTTGTCCTGCTTCTTCCACATTTGGTTGATCTTTGTCCCGTGTATCATCTTTCACATATCTCTTAGGTGATGGGATTTTGGTTGTTTCTACTTTATCCTTCGCCGGAACTTTAACGACTGTGTTCGTTGGCTCTTTCGTACGAACTGGTTTA
>NZ_JVLI01000151.1:0-929 GCF_001072315.1 Streptococcus pseudopneumoniae
ATCTAATTGATTATTAACCTGAAGCAAGTCTTGTTTCAAGTGAAATAATTCTTCTGCATTGGCTTGTAATTCCTCAAAATACTCTCTGGAGATTTTCACTGGTTGAACCAATAAATCTTTGTCTCGTTGCTCTCGAGGGTAAGAAAACAAGTAGGGAGCGACTTCTTTGAAGTCCTGGTAGTTCATCCATTTTATAGATTCAGTAAGAATCATATTTTGGACATCAACGACATCTGTATGAGGAGTAATCCAGCCAGATAAAGCCAACTCTTTTACTGCTTCAGATAGGGAGTAAGAAGGGATATGTTCTAAAACCCCCTCAAAATAACCAATCCCTCGAGCAGTTTCTTCCTCAACTTCACGCTTCATTCGTTTAAATTGTTTTTGTGGTAGTGTATTCATTCTATTTCGTTTCCTTTCTTTCCTAACTTACTTTAAGAGGAACTTCCTCAACTTCCTTAATCCCAATATGAATAACATTTTCTTCCCCAACCTGAGATTTCCACTCATCAATATCGCTTAGATAGCGCTTGTATCGATACCAGTTGTCATCATTCGGGTCATTACTTAAGAGGTAAGCTCTTGGATGCGTGTCCAGGTTAAATTTTTGATCTCGAAAAACATTTTGTTTGGATAGGAAGAGTAGGGCTTCTGTTGTTCCAATCGTAGCCACCTCATGCGGTGTCAACAGCTCTCGACCAATTTTAGAGTTCTGCTTAGAACTGCTGGCATTTCTTCCTCTGCTCTCACTATAATTCTGATCATTCAAAGTTTGCTTCCCTGATCGCTCAGATAGGTACTTAAGCGTATCTAAATCATTGGAGCCTAAATAAAGAATAGCACCACAGTTATTGATAATCGTCTTTGTATTTTCTTTACCGTACAATACTTCAATCTGACTTTGAGATTGCACCATCATCTTGATAGAA
>NZ_JVLI01000152.1:0-34424 GCF_001072315.1 Streptococcus pseudopneumoniae
GTGTTTTGAGCAGCCTGCGGCTAGCTTCCTAGTTTGCTCTTTGATTTTCATTGAGTATCAAAATGAAAAGGCAGACCTTATTCAAGAATCCGCCATTATCCAAAGATTAATCTTCAAATTTTTCATGATTTTTTTCATAGAAATCAATTAAACCTAGAGCTGTTTCAAATGAAATATTTTTTACTTTTGCACGACCCTGCGCTAGAGCAATGATAGACATTTCACGCGCATTCGTTTCTTTAGAGATACGGTAGCCTGTGATTTTCTTATCACGAACCCAGCCAACAACTGATTCTACTTTTTCAAAGTTTGACTTAGCCATGTCCTTCTCCTATTTTCTTATTTACGATATTTAATCGTATACGTTTTTATGTCTTTTGTCAATAAAAAAACATATATTCAATAAAATTAATGATTTATTTTTCTGTTACTATCTTATTAAAGCCGATAATATATAGGTTTTTCCTTGCTATAAACCATTAGTATGTTCCTAAAAAACAATTGCATTATTAAACTTTAAACTTGTAAAAATATTCATGTATACTGAATGCCAGTTTCTCAATAGGATAGACAGGATTTACTATTTCATTCTATATATTCCTTTTAAATCAACAAGTCCACTAAAGATAGTCTTTCACTCCACACTATCTCTAAACCATTCCGTTTTCTTTTTCCTTCTTTGGTTCCTTTCCTGTCCTTATCTATATCTTATTCGTTTCACAACCGGTACTACTTACTTTGTCCAATCTTGCACCTTCTGATTACATCCCCACTTTCCAGCTAGTCATTAAAAAACAGTATCACTAGCTGTTTCATATCTAGCACTATTGTTTATCTCACGAGTTTTTTCAGCAGACTCACCTAACAACCATCTCATAAACATTGATTATTTTTTCTAATTCCTATTATATTTAGACAAATCACAGATTACCCCTATATAAAATAGTGGATTTCAAAAATACTCCTTAAATATAACAAGTAATCTTACTCCCTTACTATAAACCAAATCAAAAATAATAGGTGCTATAATGAGTTGTAGTAGAAATAGCACGATAGATTTCCTAAGTCCATAGGAATCGCCCCCTTTCTTCACCTTCATTATA
Source organism: Streptococcus pseudopneumoniae (assembly GCF_001072315.1). GTDB lineage: Bacteria > Bacillota > Bacilli > Lactobacillales > Streptococcaceae > Streptococcus > Streptococcus pseudopneumoniae_R. The sequence goes on from NZ_JVLI01000152.1 coordinate 1,104, forward strand.
ACACCTATACATCTGTTGTGCAAATAATATGATATTTTTTTATTAGTCCTCAGACAAGCATATTATAGAGCGTTTCATTACCATTTAAGTTAATATAAGCTGGATCAAAACCTTCCATTCGACGAATTAGACCTGCATAATCATGCTTATCTGCCAAGGCAATCCCAATCAATACTGGTCCTGTCCCCTTGCTAGCTCGTTTGATATACTCAAAACGTGTGATATCATCATTTGGCCCCAAGATATCATTTACAAACTCACGCAAAGCCCCCGGACGCTGTGGAAAATTAACCACAAAGTAATGCTTGATCCCATCATAAATCAAGGCACGCTCTTCCATTTCCGGCATACGGTTGATATCATTATTTCCTCCAGAAATGATACAACAAATGGTTTTCCCCTTGATATATTCAGCCAAAACCTCTAAAGAAGCGATACTAGCCGCTCCAGCTGGTTCTGCAACAATCCCTTGCTTAGAGTAGAGGTCAATCAAGGTTTCAGAAATCAATCCCTCGTCGACACCTACTAAGGTTTGAACATGTTGACGAGTTGCTTCATAGGTCAATTGACCTACCTTTTGTACAGCAATCCCATCCGCAAATTTGTCAATTTCCTTGAGTTTAACAGGCCCACCAGCTTCAAAGGCAGCCTTCATGGAACGTGCTCCATTAGCCTCTACCCCAATGACTTCAATTTCTGGACATGTTTCCTTAATATAAGTAGAAACCCCAGCAATGAGACCACCACCTCCAACAGGAACTAAGACAGCATCAAAATCAATCGATTCTTTTCGAGCTTCTTCTAAAATCTCATAAGCAACAGTCCCTTGACCTGCCTGGACATGAGCATCATCAAAAGGATCAATAAAGGTACGGTTTTCAGAGACTGTAAATTCTTGAGCTGCTTTGGCTGAGGCATCAAAGGTATCTCCAACTAGTTTAATGGTCACGAAATCCCCACCAAAAAAGCGAACCTGCCCAATTTTTTGTTGCGGAGTAGTAATGGGCATAAAGATAGTAGCAGGAATTTTCATCTCGTTACAAGTATAGGCAACTCCCTGCGCATGATTTCCCGCAGAAGCACAGACTACCCCACGTTCACGCTCTTCCTTGCTGAGTTGGGAAATGGCATAATAAGCACCACGAATTTTAAAAGAACGAACACGCTGGGCATTTTCTTTTTTCAAATAAATCTTAGCACCATACTTCTCCGATAAATAATGGTCATAATCCAGTGGAGTATTCACAACCACACCGTTCAAGACCTTATGAGCCTTGATGATATCTTTTGAACTTAACATCTTTTTCTCCTAGACTATTTCATACTATCGCAATCCATCCTCTTAAAAAGAGATGAATTGATTATAAAAGCGAGTTAGTCCCCCAACTCGCCTTCACCTTAATTTCTATCAATTAGTTATAGATTTTGAATGCATCATCGTCGTTTTTACCAACGAATGGCATTGCTTTACGCAATTCTGCACCAACTTTTTCAATTTCAAGGTTAGCTGCTTGTTCACGGTAAGCAGTCAATTTTGGACGTCCAGCTTTATAGTCATTTACAAAGTCATTTGCAAATTTACCATTTTGGATGTCTGCCAAGACAGCTTTCATGTTTTCTTTAACTTGCTCAGTGATGATACGTGGACCTGATACATAGTCACCATATTCAGCAGTGTTTGAAATTGATTGACGCATTTTCTTGAATCCACCTTCGTAGATCAAGTCAACGATCAATTTCATTTCGTGAAGAACTTCAAAGTAAGCCAATTCTGGAGCGTAACCTGCTTCTGTCAAGACTTCGAAACCTGCTTCGATAAGGGCAGTCAAACCACCACAAAGTACAGCTTGTTCTCCAAACAAATCTTCTTCAGTTTCTTCTTTGTAAGTTGTTTCAAGAAGACCTACACGAGCTGCTCCAACACCTTTACACCAGTCCATGGCAATGTTTTTCGCATTTCCTGTTGCATCTTGGTATACTGCGTAAAGAGCTGGTACACCAAATCCTTCTTCGTAAGTACGGCGTACCAAGTGTCCTGGTCCTTTAGGAGCACACATGAAGACATCTACATCCGCAGGAACTTTGATAAACTCAAAGTGGATATTGAAACCATGAGCAAATCCAACTGCATTTCCAGCTTCCAAGTTTGGAGCGATTTCTGCTTCGTACAATTCTTGTTGGATTTCGTCTGGTGCCAAAATCATGATAACGTCAGCCAATTTAGTTGCTTCTGCTACTGTGTAAGTGTCAAATCCATCTTCCTTTGCTTTATCAAAAGATTTACCTGGACGTACACCGATAATAACGTCACGACCTGAATCACGCAAGTTTTGAGCATGCGCATGTCCTTGTGAACCATAACCGATAACGGCGATTTTTTTACCGTCAAGTGCTGCTACTTTAACATCTTTTTCGTATTCCATTTGAACTGCCATAGTTTTTCTCTCTTTTCTATTATTTATTGCCTTTTAGGCTGGTTTAACAAATTTAAGTTGGATTTTTAATCGCGGGTAAATCCAGTTGCACCCGTACGAGCGATATTGCGAATACCGTATGGTCGAATGACTCGCAATAGAGCTTCACTCTTTTCAGCATTTCCTGTCATCTGAATGGTAATCGAGCTTGGCGCTACGTCTACCACTGTTGCACGGAAAGGTTGAATAATCGCTAGAATCTCAGCTCGCTTCTCAGCTGGCGCTGACATCTTAACCAAAATTACCTCGCGCTCCAAATGAGGCTTATCTGTAATATCACGAATGCGAATCACATCAATCTGACGATTGAGCTGTTTGATAATTTGCTCCACCTCATCATGTGAAGCGACATCAATAATAATGGTGATACGCGATACATTCGGATCTTCTGTTGCTCCAACAGAGATACTTTCGATATTAACCTGACGACGAGACAGGACACCGGTAAAGCGATTGAGGACTCCTGATCGATTCTGTAGTTTTGCTGTTAACATTCTACGCATGGAACTTCACCCCCAACATCTCATGATTACTCTTACCAGCTGGTACCATTGGTAACACCTGTTCCTTACGAGAAATATCTACCTCGATGAGCATAGGAACATCCTCAGTGATGACTTCAAGGTCTTGAGCCAAGGTCTCAGGATTATCAAACTTATAGTTTTTAATGCCATAAGCCTGTGCCATCAGTTGGAAATCAGGAAGGGTATCAAAGACCGACTCAGATGTTCTACCTTCATAGAAGGATTCCTGCCACTGACGAACCATTCCAAGCGAGTGGTTGTTCAACATAACCACCTTGATTGGCACTTTGTAAATATTCAAAATAGCCAATTCCTGGTTAGTCATTTGGAAACCGCCATCCCCAACAAATAAGACTACTTCCTTATCTGGGTTAGCAATTTTAGCACCGATTGCTGCTGGGATTCCAAATCCCATGGTTCCTAAACCACCTGAAGTCACTAACTGACGTTCATTTTGGTAAGGATAATACTGAGCCGTCCACATTTGGTGTTGACCAACGTCTGTTACTACAATGGCATCTCCGTTCGTCAATTCACCAATTCGTTCAATAACGGCCTGAGGTTGAACCACACGTTCTTTCTTATCATAAGAACGAACACGGTTCTTGTCTTTAGTAACTTTTTCAATCCATTTCTCAGTATTGTTATGAACGGTTGGTTCCGCCAACAACATTTGCAAAGCTTTCTTAGCATCTCCAACTACAGGAATATCTGCACTGATAATCTTGCCAATCTCGGCTGGGTCAATATCAATGTGAGCAACCTTAGCATTCTTAGCAAAGGTCTTAGGATTCCCCGTCAAGCGGTCATCGAAACGACAACCAATACTAATCATAAAATCAGCTTCCGTCATGGCAATATTAGCTGCGAATGACCCGTGCATGCCTCCCATTCCAAGGAAGAGTGGATGACTCGTTGCAATCGTTCCTTGTCCCAAAAGACTGGTTACCACCGGAATTTGATAGCGTTCTGCAAATTCATTTAATTCTGCAGCTGCTTCAGCATAACTAATCCCCCCACCAGCTAACAAGACTGGTTTTTTAGCCTTGGATAATTGCTTCAAGATTTTCTTGATTTGCATATCATTTGGCTCAAGAGTTGGCTGATAGCTTGGTAGGTTCACTTCTGGTGAATAGATGAAGTCGGTTTCTAAAGCAGATACATCTTTAGGTAGGTCAATTACAACTGGCCCTGGTCGACCTGTAGTTGCTATATGAACAGCTTCTGTAATGATACGAGGAATATCAGCTGTCTCACGAACTTGGTAATTGTACTTAGTGATTGGCATGGTAATTCCCACAATGTCTGCCTCCTGAAAGGCATCTTTCCCAATCCCAGCTCGTGCCACCTGACCTGTAAAGACCAAAAGAGGAACACTGTCGCTCATGGCATCCGCAATCCCTGTAATGGCATTTGTTGCTCCCGGTCCGCTAGTGACGACGGCAACACCCAACTTTCCAGTTGATTTGGCATAACCTTCAGCTTCATGCAGACAACCTTGCTCATGGCGTCCTAGAATGTGGCGAATGCCTTTAAAATTATATATCGCATCATAAAAAGGCAAGACCGCACCACCAGGATAACCAAAGATGGTATCAATTCCTAAATCACGAAGTGTTTCCAAAACTAGATCCGACCCCGTCTTAGGAGATTCTAAACTGATTTTCTCCATTGTTCCCCTTTCTCTTCTCTTAAAAATAACTTGTTACTATCATACCATTTTTTCAAAATTTTTCAAGACAAAAGAAGAAATTTTCTGAATTTTCTATTTTAACGTTTATTTATGAATGTTATTTTTGTTTTTATTAAAAAGATACCGATTTCATTTACTAAAAAAGAAAAAAGAACTGATTTCTCAGTCCTTTATTAATCTTATTCTACACTAAATAGGTATGGGTAAACTGGTTGTTGACCTTGGTGAATCTCGACTTCAACGTCTTCGAATTCTTCTGCGATTTCTTGAGCAATTTCATTAGCAAGTTCTTCGCTTCCATCTTCACCGACATAGAAGGTTACGATTTCACTATCTTCATCCAACATATGTTTCAAGGTTTCTGTCAAGGTTTGATGCATGTCAGGGTTTGACACGAGAATTTTCCCATCGACCATACCAAGATTATCGTTTTCATGGATTTCTAAGCCATCAATCGTTGTATCACGCACAGCTGTTGTGACGCTTCCGCTAACGACATCTCTAAGGGCTGCAGTCATACGCTCTTGGTTTTCTTCGATGGACTTGCTTGGATCAAAGGCAAGAAGACTAGTCAATCCTTGAGGAAGAGTACGAGCTTCAACCACTACTGCTGGTTGTTCCAAAACTTCTGCTGCAGATTGAGCTGCCATGAAGATATTCTTGTTATTTGGCAGGAAGATAATATTACGAGCATTGACCTGTTCAACAGCCTTGATAAAGTCTTCTGTTGAAGGGTTCATGGTTTGACCGCCTTCGATAACATAATCCACACCTTGAGAACGGAAGATATCTGCTAGACCTTTACCAGCCACTACAGCAATCAAAGCATACTCTTTTTCTTCAGCTGGCTTGCTAACTTGGGCAGCTTCTTTTTCAACCTGTGCTTCGTGTTGGTTGCGCATATTGTCAACTTTTACCTTGACCAAGCTACCATATTTGAGACCTTCTTGCATAACAAGTCCTGGATCTTCTGTATGGACATGAACTTTGACAATTTCATCATCATTGACAACGAGGAGAGAGTCTCCAAGCTCATTCAAGTAGTTACGAAATTCGTCGTAGTCAAAATCTTTGGAATAGGTTGGACCTTGCTTAAGAGCTACCATAATTTCAGTACAGTATCCAAATGTGATATCCTCAGTCGCTACGTGACCAGCTACAGACTTATGATGCTCCGCATTGATCATTTCACTCATATTAGCAGGAGTCGCTACAAAGTCCTCAGATGCAATATATTCGCCAGTAAGGGCTGAAAGGAAACCTTCGTAGATGAAGACCAGTCCTTGACCACCTGAGTCCACAACTCCAACTTCCTTCAAGACTGGAAGCATGTCTGGCGTTTTAGCAAGAGCTGTTTTAGCACCTTCTAAAGCTGCACGCATTACTTCAACAGCATCATCTGTCTGCTCAGCTTTTTTCTTCGCACCGATAGCAGCTCCACGCGAAACTGTCAAAATTGTTCCTTCAACTGGTTTCATAACGGCCTTATAGGCAACTTCTACACCTGATTGGAAGGCAAGAGCCAAATCTTGACCTGTTAACTCGTCTTTATTCTTAATGGCTTGTGAAAATCCACGGAAAAGCTGAGACGTAATAACACCTGAGTTCCCACGCGCACCCATCAAAAGCCCTTTAGCAAGAATGCTCGCTACCTCGCCAACTGTAGAAGCTGGCTTGTCTGCAACTTCTTTAGCACCATTTTCAATGGTCATTCCCATATTTGTTCCAGTATCTCCATCTGGAACAGGGAAGACGTTTAATGAATTGACATATTCAGCTTGCTTATTCAAGCGAGTTGATGCAGCCTGCACCATTTCTTGAAATAAGCTAGTAGTAATTTTTGACACGGTTATTCTCCTACAACTTTGATATTTTGAATGTAGACATTTACAGTCTGAGCAGTAATTCCAAGCTGGTTTTCCAAGCTAAAACGAACACGCTCTTGAATGTTTTTTGACACTTCGCTAATCTTTGTTCCGTAGCTCAACACGGTATATACATCAACTGCAATACTGCCATCTTCGGCCGCCTTTACGACGACACCTTTGGAATAATTTTCCTTACCTAGAAGGGCTTGGAAATTGTCTTTGAGGGCATTTTTACTAGCCATACCGACCACACCAAAAATCTCAGTTGCTGCTCCACCTACGACGGTTGCAATCACTTCATCTGTTAGTTCGATTTGACCATCTTTTGTATTAATTTTTACAGTCATCCTTTTTACCTCAACTAGTTGATACTCTATTTTATCATATTTCAGCCCAAGTGTAAAAGCAGAATACTGTATCAGCGGATATTTACTCTATTTTTCAAATGATTTTATACCTAAAGTAAAAGAAAAAGACCCTGAGGTCTCCTTACTTTTATTATTAAACGCGTTCAACTTTACCTGATTTCAAAGCGCGAGCTGAAGCCCAAACTTTTTTAGGTTTACCATCGATAAGAACAGTAACTTTTTGAAGGTTTGGTTTTACGGCACGTTTTGTTTGGTTCATCGCGTGTGAACGGTTGTTTCCTGATACAGTCTTACGACCTGTAAAGTAACATACTTTAGCCATTGTGTTTTCCTCCTATTAGATCTAATATAGCGGATGTGCTAGCACCACATACCGTACTATGTTATCACACTTTCTTCATTTTTGCAAGGGAATTGAAAGATTTTTTTATTTAACGTAAACAACTCCCAATTTCCCAAAAGCCACATCTCCACGGATAATCAAGGTTTTGCTGGTTGGGGCTAGAGAAGTATCTGCCTTGGCTACACCACAGAAAGTTTCCACCTTCAAATCAACTCTCCAATGTTGAGGAACATAGATAACTGCATTGCCAAAACCAACTTCCACTTTCAGGGTTGCGGTATCTCCTAACATCTCTGCATTGTCATAATATATCTTGGCATTGCCAAAACCAACTTCAACTTGGTCTTCTACCAATTCTTGGTCTTGCTTGTAGAAAGTCCCTGTACCAAAAGCAACTTCCTTATCTGTTAGAATGGTCTTTTTACCATCATACCACCATTTTTTCCCGTTCCAAGTCCTGTTAGAATGAGTGAGTGCGCTGACACCCATTACGATTAAAATACTAGCCCAGAACAATGACTGATTTGGAATCGGTAAAATGTCATAAAAATGATTAGCAATCATTAAGGCCACTAGGGCTGTAAAAGAGGCTGAAGTTAAGTGACGACGCAACAAAGCTCCAACTGATTGGTAGGCAAAAAAAGCAATACCAATCAAGGGCCAAATTTGCCCTCCAAGAGAAGGAATTCCAAAATTTCCTTGTAATAATATTACAGCTGCAAAAATAAGCAACACAATACCAAATGCTTTCTTTTTCATGTTCTTACCTCATGTTTCTTAGATTTTCTTTTAGGAGGGATTGGTAATGTCGTGAGACATGAACCTCCTTATGAGTCTGATAAAAGGAAATGGTGCCCGTTCCTGAAAAGGACTTGTCCACCGAGTAAACCTGACGGATATTTGCAATAGTCGACTTGGATACCCGACTAAAATAGCGAGGAAGGATAGACTCTAACTCATAGAGTTTGAGCCGAACTTCGTAGGCATCTTTCTGGGTATGGGCATAAATCTTGCTATCTTCCGTCTCAAAGAAGAGAATTTCCGATAAGTCCAGATAATATTCACCTGTTCCCTTGTAAAAAATCAACCTCGGAGACTTGGACTCTTGCAAGAGGCGCTGTAAATCCGCAATCTCATCTGTCAAAGTCGCTGCCTTGATGACAATTTCAGTTTCCTCTAAATTGCTGTCAATTTCGATTCGTAACTTCATTCCATCTCCTTTCTGACTCTACTATATCAAAGCTAAAATAAGAAAACAAGAGCAAAAAAGCAAGTGGTTACTTTAGACCCGTAAGTGGTTGTAAGGTTACCTTAACTTGCAGGTCAAAATAGAAAGAAAATCACACCCCACACAAGAGCACAAATATAGCCAACCACTACATCCTTGGGATAATGCACTCCCCCTAAGACTCTTACTAGACCGAGGAAAGCTGACAAGACCAACAAGATAAAGCCCACAGTTAGACTAGCATGTAAGCAAGCCATGGAGATAATGCTTGCTGAAAAGACATGACGACTGGGCATAGACTGACCAGGACTATCTCTGTCTAGTAGCGGGATAATTTCCCAAACTTCATAAGGCCTAGGAGCATTGATTTTTTTACGGAGAAGGGACAAAATCACAAAACCTGACGCTGGGATAAACACATAAATCAAGATTTGTCTCCCAAGTCCTTCTTGGAAATAGGTAGTGGCTAACAAGGTTAGATAAACTATAGGTATAACTACTGTCATCAACCGATTGAAAACTCTTAACAATCTCAGAAAGATAGGCTTATTTTCAATGTTAGCAGCCATGTGGTCATACCATTCTTGATAATTTTTCATATATTTTCTCATCACTTACTCAAATTTTGCTTACAGGGAAGCATTTGTCTTCTAGTATAGTGCAGAAAAAGAAGGCCGTCAAGCCTTCTTTCGATTTATTCTTCTGCTTCGTCTTCTGTAAATTGACTGTTGTAGAGGTCAGCGTAGAAACCAGCTTGCGCCATTAGCTCATCATGATTGCCTTGCTCAATGATATTGCCATCCTTCATAACCAGAATAAGATCAGCATTTCGGATAGTAGACAAGCGGTGGGCGATGACAAAGGACGTTCTGCCTTCCATCAAACGATCCATGGCTTTCTGAATCAATTCCTCTGTACGGGTATCAACAGAAGAAGTCGCCTCATCTAGGATTAGGAGTGGCGCATCTTTCAGCAAAGCACGAGCAATGGTCAAGAGTTGTTTTTGCCCGACAGACAAGGTTACCGTATCGTCCAAGACGGTATCGTAACCATCTGGTAGGGTCATGATAAAGTGGTGAATCCCTACAGCCTTGCTGGCTTCAATCACGCGCTCATCACTAATGCCCTCTTGGTTATAGATAAGATTGTCGCGAATGGTTCCTTCAAAGAGCCAAGTATCCTGCAAGACCATTGAAAAGGCATCATGTACTTCCGAACGCTTCATCTCCTTGGTATCCACACCATCGATGCGGATACTTCCCTTATCAATCTCATAAAACTTCATCAAAAGATTGACAATAGTTGTCTTACCAGCCCCAGTCGGGCCGACAATGGCAACCTTTTGACCTGCATGAGCAATCGCAGAAAAGTCATGGATAATAGTTCGCTCTGGTGTATAACCAAAGGAAACTCGCTCAAAGATCACTTGACCTTTCATATCGCTCAATTGTCTTTCTTTATGGGATTCGTCTTCCATTTCCTCTTCAGCTAGGAATTCGAAGACACGTCCCATGGCTGCACTAGCCTGCTGAAGGCTGGTAATCCCTTGGGCGATTTGTGAAAGAGGCTGAGAAAAGATACGAACGTAGGCCATAAAGGCAACGATAATCCCGATACTGATGTGCCCATTTAAGGCCAAGGCTGCACCAACGATAATCACTAAGGCATAGCTAAAGTTCCCAATAAACATCATAATCGGCATCATAATCCCTGAAATAAACTGAGATTTCCAAATACTGTCATACAGACGATGGTTTAATTTCGCAAACTCTTCTTTCGTACTCTCGATAGCATTATAACTGGTCACCACATTATGGCCAGAGTACATTTCCTCCACATAGCCATTGACAGCTGCCAAATCTTGTTGCTGATTCTTAAAAAATCCCTGTGATTTGCCCATAAAGACGGACACGAAAACAAAACCAATAAGGGTTGAAACAACCGTCACCAAGGCTAAAATCCAGTTCATCCCAAACATGGTTACCAAGACTGCCAAGACCAGTAAAGTGGATGAAAGAACTGTTCCCAGACTTTGATTGAGAGACTGGGCTGCAGTGTCAACGTCATTGGTTACACGAGACAAGGTATCTCCTTGAGAATGTCCATCAAAATATCCCAATGGTAGGCTATTGATTTTCTCTGCAATAGCTCTTCTCAAACGCTCTGAAAAACGTTGAATGGCTGTTGTAAACAGAAAGGCCTGCAAATAATTTGATAGAAGTCCAATCACATAAATCACGGCTAAAAAACCACCAATAACTGCAACCGCCACGACATCCACACTTGTTTCCAGACCACTTGCAATAATATTGGTCATTTCCTTGATGCGAGTTGGACCATATACAGTAATGATGTTGGATACGATTGTTGCTAGAAAGGCTATCAGAAGGGCAAACTGGAGACCTGCAAGATAGGGTTTACTCTGTTCCCAAAGAGACATTTTCTTATTTTCCATGTTCCAATTCCTCCTTCGATAGTTGTGAATAGGCAATTTCTTGGTAAACTTCGTTATTAGCTAGAAGTTCCTTGTGGGTGCCTTGTCCCACGACTTTTCCTTGATCCAAGACCAAAATCAAGTCTGCATCCATAATCGTTGAAATACTCTGTGCAACGATAAGCTTGGTCATAGACTTGGTTTTCTCTGCTAGCTCTTGGCGTAGGACTCGATCTGTCTTGTAGTCCAAGGCTGAGAAGGAGTCATCAAAGATGAGGATTTCTGGCTTCCGAGCTAAGGCACGCGCAATTGCCAGACGCTGTCTTTGACCACCTGAGAAGTTGGTTCCTCCTTGGGCCACTTCTGATTCTAAACCCGCTTCCTTGTCTTCGATAAAGTTCTTAGACTGCGCCAACTCCAAAGCCCGCCACATAGCCTGCTCACTAAGTGGTGTTTCTTGACTCTGTCCAAAGTCTAAATTACCCTTGACATCACCTGAAAAGAGAACCGCTTTCTGAGGAATATAACCAACCTTGTTGCGCAAATCTTCTAAGGCATAGTCTTGAACATTGACACCGTCCACCAGAATTTCTCCGTCTGACACATCGTAGAAACGTGGAATCAGATTGACCAGAGTTGATTTACCAGAACCAGTTGACCCAATAAAGGCCACTGTTTGACCAGTTGTTGCTTTGAAGCTAACATGCTCAACAACCGCCTCCGAATTTGCCGCATAGCGGAAGGTCACATCCTTAAATTCGACCTGACCTTTGAGCTTTTCATCAGCCAGCTGCACTTGAGCAGGGTTTTGGATAGAAGAATGCAAATCTAAAACCTGGTTGATCCGCTTAGCAGAGACCATAGTTCGGGGAAGAACGATGAAGAGTGCTCCCATGAGAAGGAAGCCCATGACAACCTGCATGGCATAAGACATGAAAACAATCATGTCACTAAAGAGAGGCAGACGCGCTATCGGAGCAGCGTCATTAATCACATAGGCCCCAATCCAGTAAATCGCCACACTCAAACCACTTGAAATCCCCATCATGATAGGATTCAAAATAGCCATAAGACGATTGACAAACAAATTCAAGCGTGTCAATTCATCATTTGCTGATGCAAATTTTTCATTTTGGTATTCTTCAGCATTGTAGGCGCGAACGACACGAATACCTGTTAAACTCTCACGAGTGATACTGTTCAGTTTATCTGTCAACCCCTGAATCAAGGACTGTTTTGGAAAGGCTAGCGTCATCAAAACAGTCGTCATTAAAACGTTGACAATCACTGCCACAAGTACGGCCCAGAGCCAGTATTCTGAATGACCTAAAATCTTCCCGATAGCCCAGATAGCCATAATTAGACCACGCGTAACTACTTGCAAGCCCATGGTAATCAACATCTGAACTTGAGTAATATCATTAGTGGTACGCGTTAAGAGACTAGGAATAGAGAATTTCTTAATCTCTGTCTGTGAGTAGTCTAAAACTCGATTAAAAATATCACTTCTCAGCCTACTAGTATAAGAAGCAGCCACTCGGGAAGCAAAAAATCCAACTGCAACTGCGGATAAGAAGGCTAGAAAGGACATTCCCACCATCATGCTTGCCGGCTGCCACAACTCATCTAAATTAGTTCCTTGACTACCTAGCAAATCCGTAATTTTCGAGATATAAGTCGGCACTTCCAACTCCAGATAGACCGAAAAGCAGGTAAAGAGAATGGCTAGTAAAATCATCCCCCATTCTTTTCTACTAATTCGTTTGGCTAATTTCTTCATTCTCTCCTCCTATTCCCTTGATATTTTCCTGTAGTTGACCGAGAACTTTCTCAAAAATCAGTAATTCATCTTCATCAATGTCTTCCATCAACTGCTTATCAATTCGTTCAAAAAAGGCCTTAACCTGCTTCATTTGAGAACGTGCTTTGTCCGTCAGACGAACAAATTTAGCCCGCTTATCGCTAGGACTCGCCTCCAATTCCACCAAACCATTTTGCACCATACGCTTGACCAAATTACTAGCAACAGACTTGGTAATATTGAGTTCCTGCTCGATATCTTTAATCAAGACCAAGTCTTGGTTTTTCTCACGATTATCCAAAAAACGCACAACTTGACCTTGCGGCCCACCCATAAATTCAATACCACAACGTTTGGCTTCCTTTTGCACCATGAGATGAATCTGATGACCAAAACGCTTAAAGACTAACATTGGTTTATCCATACTAACTCCTTTCTAACTATCACATTTAGTTCTCCTAGGAACTAAATAAGTTTTCATGAGAACTATTTTACCACTTTAAAAAGAGATGTCAAGAAAAAGTTTCCTAGAGAACTATTTTCTTGATTCAAAAAATCCCAAGTGAGCTTATCACTTAGGATCATGTTCTTTAGGTTAAATTAGAACCCGTCTACGTTTGTGTAGATTTTTTGTACGTCTTCGTCGTCTTCAAGAACGCTGTAAAGTTTTTCAAAGGTTTCAAGGTCATCGCCTGACAATTCCACTTCTGACTGAGGAATCATTTCCAATTCAGTAACTTGGAATTCTTCGACACCTGACTCACGAAGGGCAACGATAGCCTTGTGGAGGTCAGTTGGCGCTGTGTAAACTGTGATTGTACCTTCTTCTGCTTCTACATCATCCACATCCACATCTGCTTCTAGCAATTGCTCAAAGACTGCATCGGCATCTTCACCTGCAAATACGATAACCCCCTTGTTGTCAAAGAGGTAAGAAACTGAACCAGAAGCACCCATGTTTCCTCCGTTTTTACCAAAGGCTGCACGGACATTAGCCGCTGTACGGTTGACATTTGAAGTCAAAGTATCAACAATCAGCATAGAACCATTTGGTCCAAAACCTTCGTAACGTCCTTCTGTAAAGGTTTCATCTGTGTTTCCTTTTGCTTTATCAATCGCTTTATCGATAACGTGTTTTGGCACTTGGGCTTGTTTAGCACGGTCGATAACGAATTTCAAAGCAGTATTTGATTCTGGGTCTGGATCACCTTTTTTAGCTGCTACATAGATTTCTACACCAAATTTTGCATATACTTTAGAGTTAGCTCCATCTTTAGCCGTTTTCTTGGCTACGATATTGGCCCATTTACGTCCCATTAGGAATCTCCTTTTTTCACATTTTAATCTTTCTTATTATAACACAAGTTTTTTCGATTTTCACTAGAGGAAATGGATTTTATTTAGCAAATACAGCTAGGATTGCACTTTGGTTACCAAGATGTCTTACCTTTCTATCTTTATCAACATTCAAAAAACAAACTAGACCATTATCTGCAAATAGAAAGTTTCAGCCAAGTTTGACAAAGTCAGCTCAAGCTACTGTTTTGAGGTTGTAGATATAAGCGATAAAAACCATTATACTGCACCTTTTGTTGACAGTCTACTCCAGACATATCATAGTTCAAGTAAATACTTTGAAATTCAACAGTTCTTATAGGAGCTATTGCATTCTAAGAAGTCAATAGAAGAGTTTCTAAGCAAACCTCTAATACTCAATAAAAAATCAAAGAGCAAACTCGAAAGCTAGCCGCAGGTTGCTCAAAACACTGTTTTGAGGTTGTAGATATAAGCGACAAAAACCATTATACTGCACCTTTTGTTGACAGTCTACTCCAGACGTATCATAGTTCAAGTAAATACTTTGAAATTCAACAGTTCTTATAGGCGCTATTGTATTCTAAGAAATCAATAGAAGAATTTCTAAACAAAACCATAATTTATGTGTTCCTGAAACAGAAATTTATGTTCTTTTTGATTTCACATGATACTGAAATTAGACTAGTACACTGGCACTTCTAAAACAAGCAAAAGGTAGCTAATCCCCTGTATAGCAAGGAGTTTCACTACCCTTTTTACTTTTTTACACATCCTGTTTGATAGACTCATTTTAACATCACGAGCATACTCCAATGGAAATCGCTAGGCAAGAGATAAACTTTCAGATATTCACAGAGAGATCATCGCCTCTTTTTGTCGCAAACATTCTTCTCTCCTAATCATTTTCTACCTTATCCTCTACCTGAGGATAAAGAGTCGTTCCCCAAATAGAAATCGTCCGCTTGCGCACTAGGGGCAAATCAGTTTTTTCATAAACCGTACGCCACCATTCCCAGGCAAGTCCGGTACACTCTCTAATTTTGACAGAGAGATTGCGAACATTTCCTTTTAAAGGAATACTAGTGGTAAAATGAGCCGTCAAATCCTGCCCATTTCTGTCCCAAGCCTTAGCAGTCAAGATTTCCTTACCTTGATGATCATAGGATAATTCATCCCAAGTAATGTAATATTGGGCAACATAGGCACCACTATGATCCAAAAGTAAATCTCCGTTTCTGTAAGCTGTCACCTTAGTCTCAACATAGTCTGTACTGTTTTGAAAGGTCGCAACTACATTGTCACGTAAAAATGAAGTTGTATAGGAAATCGGCAAGCCTGGGTGATCTGCTGTAAAGCGACTGCCTTCTTGAATCAAGTCCTCTACCATATCCACCTTGCCCGTTACAACTCGAGCACCCGAACTCGGGTCGCCTCCTAAAATAACTGCCTTCACTTCTGTATTGTCCAAAATCTGCTTCCACTCTGTCTGAGGAGCTACCTTGACTCCTTTTATCAAAGCTTCAAAAGCAGCCTCTACTTCATCACTCTTACTCGTGGTCTCCAACTTGAGATAGACCTGGCGCCCATAAGCAACACTCGAAATATAGACCAAAGGACGATCTGCAGAAATTCCTCTCTGCCTCAAATCCTCTACCGTTACAGTATCTTGAAACACATCTCCTGGATTTTTAACAGCATCTACGCTGACTGTATAATAAATCTGCTTAAAATTGACAATCTGAATCTGCTTTTCGCCCGAATGGACAGAATTAAAATCAATATCAAGAGAATTCCCTGTCTTTTCAAAGTCAGAACCAAACTTGACCTTGAGTTGTTCCATGCTATGAGCCGTGATTTTTTCATACTGCATTCTAGCTGGGACATTATTGATCTGACCATAATCTTGATGCCACTTGGCCAACAAATCGTTTACCGCTCCGCGAACACTTGAATTGCTGGGGTCTTCTACTTGGAGAAAGCTATCACTACTTGCCAAGCCAGGCAAGTCAATACTATAAGTCATCGGGGCACGATCGACCGCAAGAAGAGTGGGATTATTCTCTAACAAGGTCTCATCCACTACGAGAAGTGCTCCAGGATAGAGGCGACTATCGTTGGTAGCCGTCACGGAAATATCACTTGTGTTTGTCGACAAGCTCCGCTTCTTTCTTTCGATAACAACAAACTCATCGGGTAGCTGATTCCCCTCTTTGATGAAACGATTTTCAATACTCTCTCCCTGATGGGTCAAGAGTTTCTTTTTATCATAATCCATAGCTAGTATAAAGTCATTTACTGCTTTATTTGCCATCTTCTACCTCCTAATAAGTTCCTGGATTGAGTTGCATAAACTCAGACTTGTTCAGCGAAATCAGCCGTGGTTGGACTAAGTGATCCAAAATTTCCTCGTATAATTCTTCTGAGACATTGCGTCGCCGTCTGGCTAGATAAGAAGTCGGAATAACCGTATTATCCAACATAAATACCTTATCTAAGTCAATCAAGGTTGGTCTTGTAAAAGGATTACGAGCTAAATCTGGCTCTTCTATCATAAAGTTCTTGACCAAACGTCTGGTCAAGAGAGCTGGTTTGAAGGTCTGATTTTTAACTAACTCTTTGTTTTTAGTCATGCTGTTGTCAATACAAATATACATATGATTCTTCACAGCCAAATCGCTACTAATAGTCGGAAAAGGCAAATAAAGAGCTACAACATCTCCTCTCTTAATCAAGCAAGAGCACCCCCTTTTCTCCTAATGTAACATAGACAGGATTGACCAAGTCTTCTGATTGGCTCAGAATTTCCAAAGTTTGAGTTTGGCGCCCTGTCAATTTAGTAGCATCTTGTCTCTTCAATACAAAATGCTTGTCGCCAATTACCTTGACACTATAATCCTTCTCCAAAGCTGACTGGTAAATCCACATCAGATATTGTCTGTCCTGAGAACTCAAGAGAGAAGGATGTCCAAGTCTCCCTACAGACTGATAAAAATCAAAAACAGGAGCCAAAGCCTGCCAATCTGACTGGCTAGTTGTCAAGGCTAGAAAAAGGGCTTTGCGAGCTGATACTTCTTGGTTAGCCTTGAGAGTCCCCTTGCCCTCCAAGTTTTTTAGAAATTGGGAAACTCCAGAAAGCAAATCTTTCTCTAACTGCGAGAAATAAAAACCTTGCCTTCCCAGACATAAGTCTCTCAAGTCACTTTCTCTAGCAAATAAGAGTTCAAACAGTTGATAGTAAAAGAAAAATATCTGGCACTGAGTCGCGCTCATCTTTTCCTTATCGGCTTCTTTTTTTAACCAGAGCAAGGGCAATAGGTAGCTGGATTGATACATTTCCTCCACCTCCTACTCTTTTTTCTCTGGAGCATCTGCACTAGCTGCCACTTCTTTTGACTGGATACTTTCCCACTGGTTAATTTCCTCTGAGATAAGACCTTCGCATGTCTTGACAAATAGGGCAAAAGCCTTGGTCTTTCCTGCATATTTCTCCGTTTGGCATTGATAGAGGAATTTTTCCCTTTCCAGGAGTTGCGCAGTTTTTTGGTAAGAAATCCAGTGTTCCTTGGCATTATACAAATTGAGAATCCCCTCACACAGCAAGCCTAGACTGGACAAGGCAACTGAAATCAAACGATAGCGATCACCTGGCATAGGAATAGCACAAAAGACAGCTATGAGAAAACCTGCCACGATTTCTGTTATTTTTAATACCTTATAGCGTCTACGATGTTGAACGCTTTTCTTTAAAAAATGAGCTATCTGTACGTCCAATCGCTCTGTCAAGTACATTTCTTCTGGCGTCATGTTCGTAACCCCTTTCATTTACTTTGATAATCATAGTATAACATATTTGAATATCAAAGTATAGTAAAAACTGGAAAGCTATATCTTATTATAAAATCTAAATATGAAATATTTGTGAAATAAGGGAAAAATATCACAAAAAGGATGGAACAAAAAGTTTCAAAATGATAAAAACGCATAATACCTTGCCTTAAAAAGCTTGATATTATGCGTTTTATCAGAGAAAGATTTTCTGAATGTTCACCTCAAATTGAGTTTTTCCAACATTCTATCAATCACTATTCTAGCTAGTTTCCAACTCGTCTAAACTTTGCTTATCTTAACTGAGCAAGAATAGCTTTGAGTTTCTCAAGCAACTCCTCTTCTGTGCGGTCAGACTCTTTCTCATTGGCTAGGAAGGCAACTGCTTGAGCGAGAGCTTCTCGTGCTTGGTCGAGGACTTTGACATCTACACTTGTAAGGTCGCCTTCTTGCAGAACCTTAGTCAATTCCTTGGTCAATTTCTTGAGTTCTGACTCTTTCTTGCGACGAGCGATGAGGAAGAGAAGGAGACCAAGAAGGGCGAGCAGGCTGCCAATCATGGTGCCGTATGGAAGATGACCTTGCTCTTTGCTTGTTTCTTTCATTTCTTCTTCATCCTTAGTCGCTTGCTTGCCTTTCAAGGATTCGAGTGCTTCTTTGACCTTAGCAGTAACTTCTCTCAAGCCTGCCTCTGTCAAGTCAGCATTTCTAAGGGCTTCTTGACCCTCTCCGAGAATGATCTTCGCAGCGTCGATGACAGATTGATCAATACCATCCAAGTCTTTCAAACGAGTTTCCAAGTCTTGAATCAAATCTCTTAAGACTGATTTATCAACCTGTTTCTCTTGACTCGATTGAGTACCTCCAGCAAAGGATACACTTCTTCGGCTACGAGCTGGCGCCGTCACAGAACTTCCAGATAGCCCTTGTGGAGACTCTGGTGCTGTCGCATTTCCTGTTTCCCTCTCTTGAGCAGATGGATCAGTAGCTTGATCCGTCGAATTTCCCGAATGAGCTGGAGCGCTTGGAGTAGTAGGCTGATCTTGGTTATTTGCATCGCCTTGACTACCATCAGCTGTCGCTGTGACATTGCCGATGGCTGTCAGACCTGCCTCTTTGGCACTAGTGACACCAGTTTGGTTCGTTGCTTTATCAACTTCTCCTTCGGCTTTAGTCAAGGCTGCGTCTACTTTGCCTTTGGCTTCATCCAATTCTTCTTTCGTCAAGTGCTGAACTTTTGCCAACTCCTCTTTCTTAGCTTGAGCTTTCTGTTGTAGGGCTTGTTTGGCCCCATCCCTATCAATCGGATCTGTAGCTTGAATACTTCTATCTGACAGAGGGGAGATATAGTCTTCTTTTGGAGTTTCTGTTCCTTGATTGACAATTGCTAAAATCGCTTTCAGAGGTTCTTTTCCTATATTCTCTTTTCTATAATCAGTCAGAGTAAATACAGCAGTCCCGTCAGTCTTCACTAGCGTTACAGCAACAACTTCATACCCTTCTGCATGAGGATTTAACCAGTTATCACTATTACGACCACCTCTAACTAAAAAAGCTTTTACCTGTGTTCCAGATTGAATATGAGAACTTGGTAAATTTCCTGGCATTCTCACAGTAACTATTGGCTTATCATTTGCTTTTCCTTTTAAATCTTCGCTACTTGTATCAAATGAAACTTTAGGAAGATGGAAAATCATTGTTAATTCTTTTTGTACACTATGACCATTTTCCGCAATTGCTGTGACAACTATTCGCCTAGCTCCAAAAACATTTTGTGGTGGTGTACCAGTTGCTCGCAATACAGCTTTTCTAGTACCTTGTCCTTCTAATCGAAGATTTAAGTTCATTCCTTCTAGACCACTTACAGTGATATTTCTAATATTCGAATTATCTGATTCTGCAACCCAAAACAAGTCTTTACCGTAGAATGGCGTATTATTCTGAAAATTCTTAGCAGTTCTATCATCGGTTAAATCTGTATACTTTCCATTTGGACCCGGTCCCCTTTTTCCATAACCAACTCTAAGATTTGAAGATATGGTATCTCTCTTACCTCGAGAATGCGAGGAGAAGCTCCCACCATTCTTTAATTGAGTTGCCTTTTTATACTCCTCAAGTGCAGCATTAAAGACAGCATCATCTACAAGACCATCTCCCGATGCCCCCAATGCTTCATTGAGTTTATCGTAGGCTTCCTTGAGTTTTTGGACTTGTTCTGGATTTTCAGTGCTGATCTTCAGTTCTTGGAGGAGAGTATGGATTTTTTCTGATAAAGGATAGCTCCCCTGACCATTTGTGTAGTCTGTAACTTCCTCCGTCGTTTCTTTGATTTCTTGATTTTCTGCTGGTGCTAGCATTGCAGGAGGGGTTAGTTGTCCTCTGCGACCTCGCCCCGTCTGGGAGTTGGGCTTACTTCACTTGTAGTCGCGCTCCCTCCTTCCCCAAGCTGAGCTGGGGATGTGAGTCCACCAGCCAAAGCCTTGTTGACCTCCTCAGTCAAGGCTTTCATGACTTGAACCTGGGCATTAACCTCCTCTTGACTGGAGTTTGGATTATCAAGAACAGCTTTAGCTCTTGCTAGACTTTCCTCTACACGAGCATGGAGTTCTTTCATAGAATCCAGAGTCAGATTGGCAAGTAAAGCTTGTAGACTAGTTTGAGCAGATTGGGCAAGCGACTTATCTACAACTATACTGATTGCCTCTGCTTGATTCTCTTTCTTACCTTCTTCGCTATCTTTTACTAGAGACTTGTTTTTATCTGAACTTTCTTGATTGCCTTGGGTAGAAGGCTCTAGCTGGTTGGGATTTTTACCAGAAGTTTTTTCGCTTAAAGCCTCAGCCCCATCCGAGGAAGAACTTATAACATCACTGGTTCTAGCCACTTCGCTCTCTGTAGCTGGAGAAATATCAGGCGTTTGCGCCTGTACTGTCCCATTGGCAAAAAACATCAGCGCCGCAACGGCAACGCTGGCAGCACCAAAGTGGTACTTCCTTATTGAATAACGGAAAATTTTCTCTCCATTACCATCATTCTTTTTCTTGAACATAAGTGAATCCTTTCCTTGCCTGAGAGCTTCCCTGAGCTTAGAAAGCGCGCAAAAAGCCGACAGACGATAATATATCAACTCTATACTAACACTTCTGACATACAAATCAACCCCCTCGCTGATAGTATAGAGTCAGAAAATGCAAGAAAAAAGCGACATTATATATATATATATATAGACGTATAAAACCTTTTGATACAGCCTATTTTTTAACAAATATACAAGAGTTATACTACATTTATATATGCACAACATCATCTGCACCATTTTTACGATATTATTACATTTTAATTACAAACTCATTTCGAAATATAAGATGGAAATCTGAGTATTTTATAGTAATTCCCTTCCTATCAATTAGGTCAACAGTTGAGCATTACACCCTATCCTCAGCAAAGGACTATGATCAGCATTTCCTAGCCGCTAGGACGCTCCAAATCACCTATTCTAAGTCCATCATAGCTTGGGTCAGTAAGATACAGACTGCAAGGCGACGCTGACGGGTTTGATGAGATTTTCATTGAGTATAATTTTAACTTCTTACTTTTCATTCCTATTCCTTAAATAAAAAGCTCACTAAAAAAGTGAGCAACATTTCCAATGAGATACTTCTGTTGACGAGCGCGTCTCTCCGCCCCCTCATTGCCTTGCGAAGAGGCTTGGCGAATCGAAAGGAGGTGTTTTTTCCTGTTTTCAATTCTACTTATTTTTGTACATTTTTTTAATTTTATCAAACAAAAAAACGCAAGCCGAAGCCTGCGAAAAGTTTTTTTATAACCATTTAATTTCTTTCACATCTGTTTTACGAACTTTAGCATATTTCTTAGCGCTTGTAAAATGTAGAGTAACCGGTTTAAACATTCCACTTTTATCTCTTCGTAAACCTAAAATTGCGGATCTTTTGTTTCTATCTTCAAAAAATATGACGTCCAACTTCATAGTGTTTTTAGATAAATCTTTGGCTAGGATACAACAACTTGTTATCCTAAAATAGAAGATATCACCGATAAAACTATACAAAGATATCCTTTCTATAACATCGTTGTACATGGGATTATTTTTATATTCTTCCAAAATAAAAACACCAGCTTGAATAGCAGGTATTGTTTGACTAGCATAATCTCGTGTGATTTTGTGCAAGCCAAATAAGTGATGTAAATCAGTCAAGCAAAAATCTACTTCGAAAGTCTCTAAATGCTTATAATTCGTTGATACTTGACATGTTTTTCCATCGAATTTCTCTTGATAATCTAAAATACAATCAAGTAATTTCAACGACAAACTCCATATTTTCTCAAAATAAAAAAAGCACGGGGCAGTTCTCACTACTGCCCAAAGTGGATGATTAGAGTCGGCTTCTCTAACTCCCTATGTTGTGCTTATTAGGCTTATCGCAAGGGAACAGTTTTTAGCTCTGCCAAGCCACATAGCGTGCTTACTACTATGTGTCCATGTCTCCATGGATTGCCGAGCGTTTAACGACGTTTTGGGAGTCGGGATAACGAGAAAAGTGATACTTTTACGTTTTTTCCAACTTAATTATGACATCTTTCTTTAAAAAAGTCAATATTTATCGCTTTCTTTAACGAAAAAAATCCCACAAGAACGAATCCTGTGGGGAGATACACATTTTAGAAAAGCTTTCCTTTATTCTACTATTTTTCTTGTATTTTATCATTCAGTATGATAAAATACAAGTTTTTTGATAAAATAACCAAAAACTACTCGCTATCCCCTCTCATATCACCCTACATATCGTTTGACATGCGACTGATAGTTCAGGGAAACTTCAAGGACAACTTTTCTCTCATCCCCTATGCAGGTCATTTCTACTCTTATAGGCTCAATTTGACACTTTTCTTCTTCGAAGTGCTCATATGCCTACTGAATAGTGAGTTCGATTTATCCAAATCTATTTTTGTCTATTTTGATGAACACTTCCACGAAGATAGTCTGAAAAAGAAGCCGCCCCAATTTTCCTTCTCTTTTTAAGCATATTATTCCAGATATGATTCCCCTCTTGTTCAGTAATGAATTTTGCCTTAAAGGCTTCAACCAGTATATCTCCTGTTGTCATATGTTCTAAAGAAAATTCTTCTACATATGGTTTAACATCTCTTAGATTATTACTTCCTAATATCCCATTATGCTTTTTCGCTAAGGAAATAGAAGCTGCTTCTCCCTTACCAATAACCTTGTTACTATCATGATTTCTTGTTAAATCTCTATATAATGCGTATTCTTCAGTTCCAATGTCTATGCTCACAATCTCAGCTGAACCCTTAGCTACTAACTGGTCTATCCTAGATTTTAAATGGGGAATTGTAGGTATATTGATTTCATCATACACCTCTTGTGGAATAACAATTTTACCCGAATAGAGCTTTTCTAAAAGATGTTCAGTGCCAACCCATAAAAATGCTGAAATACAATCTGTATCAATAAATACACGACTAGTCAAACGACAACTCCCCCTCTTCATCTAGCCCATATACAATATCATATCTGAAAGCATCTAATAGCAGTTCCTCATACTTCCCTTGCGAAATTCTGTTATTTTCTAAAAGTTGTTCAGTCGATTTAATATAGTGTCCTAATACCATTTCCTTTTTACTTTCTGACAAAGGACGATATAAACTTGTATCATAGCCTAATCTTGAAGCTGTCTCTATAACACTAATATCCATATTTTTAATTTCTTCTGCATCAAGGTATCCATCATTCCGCAATCTATATAACATAGCTTTATGACTGATACCATAAAACTGACCTAATTTTATAATATCTTCTACTTCAAGATGAGTTCTATTGGCATTTTCTCTGATTTCCTCAACCATCCTATACAGTGAAGATGGGGAAATTAAAAAATAAGAAGCAAACTGATCCGCTTTTCTTTCAGTTTCATCTCCTTCACCAATCAAGATAAGACTGACTGAACTCTTCTTCACCTCATCATAATAAAGATGATACAGTTCATGTGCTAAAGAAAATCTTTGCCTTCCTAATGACATGTCTGAATTGATTACAATGAGACTGGACTGAGTTCCTTTATAACAGACTCCGCTAATATTCTTTCCGAGTCCATAAAATACCAGCGTCAAATTTTCTATCTTTTGTACCAATTTAAAAATATCTATCGGCGCTTCACCATCAGCTCCCAACTTTTTTCTAAGATTTGAAGCTTTATTACTTAAATCCATTTTATCAATCATTTATTTTGTCTCCAATAGCTGATCTATCTCAAATTGATTCAATACAATTTTATTGATTTTCGCTAAAACTTTAAGATCTTGGTCTACTATTTTATTTTTTCTAAACGATATGACACACTGTTGTTCAGCTTGTTCGCCAAACAAAAGATATTCAACCGTACAGCAAAACAGGGCAGATAGTTTCTCAATAACATCCGACGTGATATTCCTTTCACCTTTTTCCATTTTGGCAATCATGCTTTGATTCAAAGACAAATATTCAGCAATCTTATCTTGAGTAAGATTTGAAGATATTCTAAGTTCTTTTATTCTTTTTCCAACATCACATACATTTATCATATTCATACACCTCTCATAAAAAGAATAGCACACCCTTGTCATAAAGTCAATTTTTTAAATAAAAAAATTATGACAAAACAAGAAAGCAATTTATTGATGTTGCTTAAAAATCCAAAAGTGATGATATTAAACCTATTTGATGAGTTCCTATCAAAAATCATATCTTCAACCTCAAAACAGTACTTAAAGCTATCCGACTCGGTTTACATTGTCAAATTTAGATTTTATTTGAGCATAGCTTTCTAGTTTGCTTTTTGATTTTTATTTAATATAGTAGCAAAAATTGAAGGAAATATCTCCACAAGAAAACGCATACTATTAAGCTTTTTCAAGACCTAATAATATGCGCTGTTCTGATTTGAAAGACACTCCATTATTATTTTACTGTTATCAAGCCTTCAGGCTCGACTGTAAATTCTGGTTTTTCTGCTATCGTGCCATCTTCTTTAAGGTAATACCAGCCATCATTTGATTTGACAAAGGCATTAGAAACCATGTCCCCATTTTGACTATCAAGATAGTACCAAGTCTCCTTGTATTTGATCCAGCCTGTTTTCATAGCACCTTCTCCATCGAAATAGTACCACTTCTCAGCGATTTTCTTCCAGCCTGTAGCCATTTCGCCTGACTGGTCAAACCAGTACCAGTTGCCGTCTGTGTGCTTCTTCCAGCGGTCTGCAAGCATATATCCTGAACCGTCAAAGTAATACCAGGTACCATTGACTTTCTCAAACTTATCTTTTGGATAAGAACCATCTGAGTGTACATACCAGGTGCCAGTATCGTTCTGTTGCCATCCTGCTTCAATCGTCAAGCCGTTTTCAATATCCTGCTTAAACTGCTCACGGCTAATACCCCATTTGGCAAGATAAGGATAGGGGTCAATGTGATCTGAGTTGTTGTCAGGTTGGTTATTGGTACAATATTCGTGTGTCTTGATACCTGCCAAGTCGTCTGTATCAAGTGTTTTCGGTATACCAGCTTCATCCGCTAGATTACGCAAGAGTTCGATATAGAGACGATAGTCAATCAGAAACTCTTCTTTTGATTCATGGCTTTCAATCAGTTCAACTTGTGCATAACCTTCTGCATTCCAACCACCCCCAACGTCCCAGGCACCATTATCAACAGGTCCTACCTGCATAACACGACCATTACCGACTACGTGAGAAAAGAAGCCCAATTCAGGATCTTTTCTGTAATGGTAGTCAGCCTCATTTTGAACCGTTGAGTTACGGTTGCCTGTGGAATGGGCATGGACTTGCCTATATGGTTGCACGCCGACTTGAGGCAAATCTGTTCTTAATTTACTCACATCAATTTCCATATTCTACTCCTTATCAATTAAAACAACTTATTTTTTACAATCCAGAACCAGAAACTCCTTTATTTCTACCTTACAAAGAAGACAATCCTAGTCACGATTAGGCTTGTAGATAGAACTTCAAAACGCACTATTTTGACACTGTAAATAGGAATGACAAGGTCTGCATTCTATCTACAATAACACCCTAGACTAAAAAGCTTTTCAAAAGTATATTTTTACAGTCTCTATATGTCCTTTTCATAAATACTATACTTTATTATATCATATAAAAGAAGTCAAAAGTCTGTTAAACTGTTTTCAAGACCAAACTAAAGAGGAGAACACAAGTTTTTTCGATTTTCACTAGAGGAAAGAGATTTTATTCAGCAAATCGAGCTATGATGACACTTTTGTTGCCAATATGGTCTTGCCTTCTTTTATCAAGGGGTGACGAAACAGTGAGAAATACAGTTGAATGGTCATGGCAACCCAGATAAGGGGTTCGCAAAGGATAACTCCCTTATAGCCTGCCCAAGGGATAATCAAGACCACAAAAGCGATTTTCCCGATTAGTTCGATAAAGCTGGAAACCAGCGGAAGGACTTTTTGCCCCAAGCCCTGCAAGCAGTTGCGATAAATCAATAAGAGACTCAAAATAGGATAAAAGGCTGAGCTGATTTGCAGATAGAGACTTCCATTTTCTATCAAGTAACCATCTATCGAACTAGCCAAGAAGGAAACCAAGGCTGGACTGGCAAAAAAGAGGAAGACACAAACAAAAATTGCCCAGGACATACTTAAACGACTGCCGATTCGAAGTCCTTGAACAATGCGGTCTGGTTGCTTAGCACCAAGATTTTGCGAAGCATAGGTCGTCATAGAAGCAGAGATAGCGGTCATAGGAAGAAGGGCGAAAGCCATAATGCGTCTAGCCGCCGTCTGGGCACTAATAATCACTGCACCAAAGGTATTAACAGAAGACTGTAAAATCACGCTGCCGATGGACACAATCGAACTCATCAAGCCCATAGCCAAACCTTGCTCCAAGAGATCGACGTATAAGGCCTTGTCCCATTTGAAATGCTTGAGTTGAGGCAAAAGTTCTGGCACATTCTTACGGATATAATAAAAGCAGAGAACCGCTGATAAACCTTGCGAAATGATGGTAGCAAGTCCCGCAGATTGAACTCCCAGATGCAATTGCGTAATAAAATAGAGATCCAGAACCACATTGACAAGAGCAGAGAAAATCAGAAAACCAAGGGCAGCTAGACTGTCCCCAATAGACCGCAACAAGCCTGCAAAAAGATTATAAGCAAAGCTGACACCGACACAGGTCACAATCATAGAAATATATTGATAAGATTGATGAAGAATTTCTGCAGGAGTATCTAGGTACTGTAAAAGAGGATACAAACCAAGAAAGCCCAGCAACATCACTACAATACTCAAAAGAGCCCCTAAAATCCAGGTGGCTGCTACTGCTTCCTTGATTTTAGTGAAATTCCGAGCCCCGTAATAACGGGCAATGACAATCCCCATGCCATTGCCAACACCAAGCGTAAAGCCTATAATCAAGTCAAAAATCGCTGTCGTCGCCCCTACTGCAGCCAAGGAATCTTGACCCAGAAATCGCCCAACAATCAAGACATCAGCAGTGTTATAGAGCTGTTGAAAAATATTAGACAGCAAGATTGGGAAGGCAAAACTCACAAGCGAGGGAAGAATCGGACCATGAATCAGGTCCACTGTTCGTTTTTTATTCATAAGGCTATTATATCAGCTTTCTAGCAGAGCGACAAGAAACAGCAAACTATGCGTGAGCAGAAAACCAGAATAAGGAATCGAAAAAGTAGCGGATTTTCTCCACTACTTTAACAGCTTATTCTTCAATTTCGATTTCAAGCTCATCGCCTAGGTCAAGAGTTACTTCTTCATTCACAGAATCTGCTTGAACTGCTTCATCTTTTTTGTTTTCAGTATCTTGTTCTGAAGCTTCTTCTCCATCAATCAAACCAAATTTAGAACGTACTTGCTTATCAATGTCATCAAAGATTTCTGGGTGATCTGCCAAGTATTTCTTAGCATTCTCAGAACCTTGCCCAATTTTTTCATCTTTGTAAGAATACCAAGCTCCTGCTTTTTTGATGATATCCAAATCGCTTGCAATCTTCAAAAGCTCACCAGTCTTAGAAATTCCTTCTCCGTACATAATTTCAACTACGGCTTCCTTAAACGGTGGAGCTACCTTATTTTTTACAACCTTAATCTTAGTTTCTTTACCGACATTGGTTTCTTTTTGGTCACCAGTTCCCTTAATTTGTGTATTACCACGAACATCCAAACGCACTGAAGCATAGAAT
The DNA here is from genome assembly GCF_001072315.1 of Streptococcus pseudopneumoniae. Classification (GTDB taxonomy): domain Bacteria; phylum Bacillota; class Bacilli; order Lactobacillales; family Streptococcaceae; genus Streptococcus; species Streptococcus pseudopneumoniae_R. Next base: position 29,248 of record NZ_JVLI01000152.1, read on the forward strand.
TTCAGAGCACGTCCACCAGGTGTTGTTTCTGGATTTCCAAACATCACTCCAACTTTTTCACGCAATTGGTTGATAAAGATGGCAATTGTTTTGGTTTTATTGATAGAAGCACCAAGTTTACGCATGGCCTGGCTCATCATACGAGCCTGCAAACCAACGTGGTTATCTCCTATATCTCCATCAATTTCCGCACGAGGGACAAGGGCTGCAACTGAGTCGACCACGACAAGATCTACAGCACCTGAATCAATCAATTTTCCTGCAATCTCAAGACCTTGCTCTCCTGAGTCTGGTTGTGACAAGAGCAATTCGTCAATGTTAACACCAAGAGCCGCAGCATAAGCTGGATCGAGGGCATGTTCCGCATCGATAAAGGCTGCAATCCCACCTTCTTTTTGCGCTTGTGCAACTGCATGAAGGGCAACCGTTGTCTTACCAGATGACTCTGGCCCATAGATTTCGATGATACGTCCCTTAGGATAACCACCTGAACCAAGGGCAATGTCAAGAGCTAAAGAACCTGAGCTCATCACTTGCACCTTTTGCTCGGCACGTTCACCCAAACGCATGATTGAACCTTTACCAAAGTCTTTCTCAATCAATTTAAGAGCGTCATTCAAGGCCTTTTCACGTTCTGCCCCAAATTTTTTTGAAATTTCTTCTAATTTTTTTGGTTTTTTCGCCATTCTATTCTCCTACATTCTAATGGTCCTCAGACCTGTCTACTATTATATCAAAAGTTAGTCACTTAATAAAGCCTTGCGAACTAGGTTAAAGGCATGCATAACCGCAATGTGACGTACATCTGCTCGGCTTCTGCCTCCAATATTCACCTTGATAACCTCAGTTCCTTGCTCTTGAGCCAAGCCTATAAAGACTGTCCCAGCTGGGTGCCCTTCTAGGCTATCTGGTCCTGCTACTCCAGTCAAACTAATGCCAAAATCTGACTGGGTCTTGCTTCGTGCCTGCTCAGCCATCTTCTGAGCTATAAATTCAGACACCACACCGTGCCCTTCCAAATCCTTGATAGGAATATCCAACATCTTCGATTTTTCCTCCAAGCTATAGGTCACAAAACCACCCTTAAATATACTTGAAACTCCAGAAAAATTCGCCACGGTCGCTTGGAAAAGACCTGCTGTCAAACTCTCTGCAGCCGTGATAGTTTTCCCTTGTTTTTTCAGTTCTTCTACCACAATGCTGGCTAAACTAGTTTCTTCCCCATAACCATAACAAAGGTCTCGTAAAGAAAGTCCTTCAAAGGTCTGGCGATCCAAGATTTGATGTTCAAAAATATCCAGCACTTGATTCGCTTCTTCTTGACTGCTAGCCTTTGTTGACAGACGCAAGGTTACCTCTCCTGTCTTAGCATAAGGTGCCAAGGTAGGATCGGTTTGATTATCAATCAAATCAGACAAAATCGTAACCAACTGACTTTCGCCAATCCCAAAGAAACGAAGAACTCGGGAATATAGCTTACTCCCTGTCATCAACTTAGGTAGAAGTTGGTTTAAGACCATAGGTTTCAATTCACTTGGTGGACCTGGAAGGACAACATAGGTCACTCCTTCAACCTCTAACATTCCTCCCACAGCCAGTCCTGTTTCGTTTGGCAGTGGAGTCGCTCCTTCTACAATTTGAGCTTGTCTTTCATTATTCGGTGTTCGGGCATAGTCTGGTCTCTGGGCAAAAAAGACATCCAACTTCTCCTGGGCCTGAGGATCGAAGACTAATTCTTTCCCTAAAAATTTAGCCAGAGTTTGTTTGGTCAAATCGTCCTCAGTTGGCCCCAAACCACCTGTCAAAATCACCAGACTGCTACGTTGACTGGCAATCTCAAGCAGGGATAAGAGACGGGCTTCGTTGTCTCCTACAGCCGTCTGAAAATATACATCTACCCCAATCTCTGCTAATTTTTCCGATAAAAACTGGGCATTAGTGTTGACAATCTGTCCTGTCAAAATCTCTGTTCCAACAGCAATGATTTCTGATTTCATGTTTCCTCCTACCTATCTATTCGTATTTTTTTGAAAAAATCGCAGGAAATTTCCCACGATTGATTTTTTTATTTATAGTAAGAAAGTTAATTGTCTTCGTCACCAACAGGTGTTCGTCCAAATAAATCTTCAAATAAGACAACATTTGTTTCAAGCTGAGTGACTTCTTCTTGTCCCAAAGAACGTCTCAAAAGATTCTGCATTTCCAACATGTGGTTTCTCGTAACAATTTGATAAGAAACGCCTTGTAGCATCTCCCCTTCACCCTTCAACTGTTGTGTTTCAATGGTTTTAAATGAATCTTTGTAGCCCAACAAGCTTGGAATACTTTTCGCAGATAAATCAATATTAGTCTGCATATTAGTACTTAGGGCTTTTAAGATAGGCTGATAGTGACTGACACTATTTAAACTAAGAACTTTTTCAACAACTTTTTGAATGACTTCACGCTGACGCTTCTGACGTCCGTAGTCCCCTTCTGGATCTTGATAACGCATGCGTGAATAAACAAGCGCTTCTTCTCCATTTATTGTCTGTTCTCCAACGCCGATAGAAATGGTGTTAAATTCTTCTTGATCACTGATAGAAATCGGGAAACCTAGTGTATTATTGACCGTAATACCTCCCACTGCATCGACCAATTGTTGCAATCCTTGCATATTAACCATAATGTAGCGATCGATATGGATATTCATCATCTTTTGAATTGTTTCTATAGCAAGTTCTGCTCCACCACCAGCATAGGCAGCGTTTAGCTTCGCTTCTTCAATACTACCATCTTTATGTTGAATTTTAGTCAGGATATCACGTTCCAAACTCATCATCGTCGTTTTCTTTGTGTGAGGATTGACAGTCAGCAAAATCATACTGTCACTATTTCCAACCCATTGATCTGTACGCTCTACATTCCCAGTATCAACCCCCATTAACAGAATGGTCAACGGCTCTGTTGCTTCAATAACCTTGGTTTCTTCCCCTATTTTTTTATAGGTTTTTGCCAAAGTCTCTGTACCTTGCTGATAAATAGTATAAGCAAAAACACCGACACCCAAAACTGTCACAGCTAGAAAAGCTAGCACCATTCCAATAATTTTTTTAACCATATTTCTACTAATCTATCAGTTTACCCATCAAGTAAACATCGATAAATTTCCCTTCTTCTATATATGCCCCACGCTCTTGGCGACCTTCAATTACAAAACCATATTTTTGATACAGATGAACTGCTGCTTGATTACGAGTTTGGACAGTCAGTTGGAGACGACGCAGAATGCCACTTGCTTGTGCCCACTCTATCGCTTCTTCTAACAAAAAACTTCCCAAGCCATTATTCCAATATCTTTTTCCAATCACAATGAAGAGATCTCCAATGTGACGGACTCTCTTGCGCTGGTCAGCTGTAATATTTACAATACCAGCAATTTTATCATTTAAGAATGCAAGTAAGGTTATCTGATTGTCCGAACTAGCTTGCTTGTTGAGGAATATTTCCATCTCCTCACTGGTCAAGAGAATACCATCTCTGTCTAGGCTGGTAAAATCTGTTTCTACACTGACACGATTTAAAAAGGCCACTAATTCAGCTGCATCTTTAGGCTCTGCTTCTCTAATGAGCAATTCATACTCCATGTTGAAGCTCCTCTAAAAGCTTTTCTGCACGCAAACCCTTTGCCTGAAAATTTAAACGGCGTCCATCTGCTTCTTTTAGAATTTCCAATTCTAAATAAGCATCAGGTAAGGCATCACCTAAGAGATTTCCCCACTCGATGACAGTCACCCCACCACCAAAGAGAAACTCATCCAAATCAATAGAATCCGCATCTCCTCCAATACGATAAACATCTAAATGGTAAAGTGGAAGACGCCCCTCATACTCTCTCACGATAGTATAGGTGGGACTTTTAATCATTTGAGAAATCTGCAATCCTTTTGCAAGTCCTTTAGTAAAGGTCGTTTTACCTGCGCCCAGTTCTCCAGTTAAGATTAAAACATCATTCTTTGCTAATAGATGACCCAAACGCTCCCCTAAGGCTTGTAGCTCTTCTTCATTTTTTGTGTACATACTCTTATTATACCAAAAACTTTTCTTTTGTGTCTATTTTCATGCTAAACTTACCATCATAACATCCATAAAAACAAGCTTTCTCTAAAAGAAAATGAGCGTAGCAATGACCAATACAAGATCTCGGAAAATATGACCATAAAAGGAAACTTCCTTTTTAACAGAATTTGGGACAAGATAGGCGGCAAAAAACAAACCCAGTCCAATATAAATCAGAAGAGAGACAATGGTCATTGGATTTCTTAAGAAGAGAAGTGTTGCTAAAATAGTCACCAAAACTGTCTTTTTTCTATCTAGCATAGCAAGCAAATCGCGCATGTATTTTTTCAAGGGTAAAAAAATCAACAAATCTAGTCCAAATAGGAAAAAGAAGGATGGCAATAAAAAGTCAACTAATTCTTGCTGCAACGTATTTTTGATGAACAAGTTATCTGACAAGACAAGAACAGCTCCTAACAAATTAATTAAGAGTAACATACTATAAAAAAGCTTCACTGACTGCTTACTGGCTAGGACACTATGAACTTCTTGCTTACGGGTATAAAGATAATTTACTCCAGCACAGATTCCTGAAACGAAGACCATACTTCCGATGAAAAAAGCTGTACTTTGTTTAAAGGACAAGATGCATTCCTTCCATAGGAAACAGCTACTCAAACTGATTTGAATTAAAGCTAACAAAAATAAGATTCTCATTGATTTCATCTTTTCTCTCCCTCCCTACCAATCATTATACTAGGAGAAAAGAGAGAACTGTTTTCAATCTTCTCAAATGTCTCTTTAAGACCCTAAACAAACACGAAAGGCTGATACTCAGTAAAAATCAAAGAGTAAACTAGGAAGCTAGTCACAGGTTGCTCAAAACACTGTTTTGAGGTTGGAGATAGAACTGACGTGGTTTGAAGAGATTTTGGAAGAATATAAATTTGAAATAAGGCTGATAGTATTCATTTCACTATCAGCCTTACAGGTTATTTAACGTTTTAGAAAAACTATAATGTCAAGATTAACTAAACAGTATCTAATTCCTTCAAATAATTTTCTATCTTCATCAGCATTAAAGGATTGTTATAAATCTTACATAACTCTCTTGCTTCTATATAATAATTTTTGACTTG
>NZ_JVLI01000153.1:0-8711 GCF_001072315.1 Streptococcus pseudopneumoniae
AAACAGTGTTTTGAGCAACCTGCGGCTAGTTTCCTAGTTTGCTCTTTGATTTTCATTGAGTATTAGATGAATATTAATCAAAATAAAGCAAGTCTTTGCTGGTGCTTGTAAAGAGGTCAAAGCCATCCTTGGTAACAACACCGCAGTCTTCAATACGGACACCGACCTTGCCAGGAATATAGATACCTGGTTCAACAGAGAAGCACATGCCTTCTTCGATAACCATGTCGTTTCCTTCCATGATAGATGGGAATTCGTGGACATCCATACCGATACCGTGACCGAGACGGTGGTTGAAGTACTCGCCGTAACCAGCTTTTTCGATAACCTCACGGGCAGCGCGGTCCACTTCATGGGCAGTCACACCCGGCTTGATAAAGTCAAGAGCAGCCTGTTGGGCTTCGAGGGTCAAGTTGTAAATATCTTTCTTGAATTGGTCTGGTTTGCCGACAGCGACCGTACGAGTCATATCTGACGCATAGCCGTTGACTAGAACACCAAGGTCAAAGAGGAGAAGGGCGTCATTTTCGACCTTATTAGCTGCTGGGATGCCGTGTGGATTTGCAGCATTATCACCAGTTAAGACCATGGTATCGAAGCTCATTTCATAACCTTCACGTTTCATGGCAAAGTCAATTTGAGCGATGATATCTGTCTCTGTCTTATTAAGAGAAATATTGTCAAAGCCAACATTAACAGCCTTGTCCGCATAGAGACCTGCAACCATCATTTTTTGCACTTCGTCAGCTGATTTGATGAGGCGCATGCGTTGGATACGAGGAGTGAGGTTTTCAAACTCAGCAGTTTCAAAGACTATTTTCAAGCCATGATATTTGGTCAAGATGAGATTGTCAAACTCAACAGCGACACGTTTGAAATCAAGCTGTGGAAGAGCATGTTTCATTTTTTGCCATGGATTTTCAGAATCCACATAGCCCACAACTGGGAAGGAAACAGTACTAGTAGCACGCTCCACTTCAAGGGCTGGGACAAAGAGGAGGGGTTCCTGATCCGCTAGGACAAAAAGGAACATTTGGCGTTCATGGGGATCACTGTAAAAGCCAGTGAGGTAATTGATTGTGACGGGGTCAGATACGACAGCGACGTCTAGTTTTTCTGATTCAAGATATGTTACGATTTGTTGTAATTTAGACATATGCTACCTTCTTTCTACTCCTCTATTTTGGCAAAAAAAGAGAGAAAATGCAAGGGAGAAGGGTAAAAGAAAAGACAAAAAGAACTCCGACAAGATAACGGAGTTCTTTGATATAATTTCCCTTTGTTTAAGAAAAGTCAGCCTTGCTTTTGACGTCGCTGTATTCCTCAGAGATTTCTTGGCTGAGAATGTCCTCATAAGCAGGGAGTTGAATGTCCTGACCATATTTCTTCTTGAGGGCTGTAGTGACTAGGCGATAAGCTAGATTGGCATTACGAGATAGGATAGGCCCGTGGAAGTAGGAACCAAAGACGTTCTTATAATGAACCCCTTCGCCGACTTTTTCTTCGTTATTTCCATTTCCATAGACAACCTGTCCCAGTGGTTTTTGGTCATCAGAGAGGAAGGTACGGCCCTGATGATTTTCAAAACCATAGTAGGTTTCATCGAAATCTTCATTGTGAATCTTGATGTCACCGATAAAACGGTTATTGGTCTGGTTGAGGGTGTAATGGCCCATGACCCCTAGCCCTTCGATACGTCTCCCTGAAGCTTCCACATAATATTGCCCCAATAATTGGAAACCACCGCAGATAGCCAGAACCACACCGTCGTTTTGGATGTAGTTGTCAATGCTCTCTTTTTTAGCAGGTAGGTCGTCCGCAATAATACTTTGTTCAAAGTCTTGACCGCCACCGAAAAAGGCAATGTCGTAGTGATTTTCATCAAAGTTATCATGGAGAGAAACGATGTCAACCGTCACATGGGCTCCCAGTTTTTCAGCCACATACTTGAGCATGAGGATGTTTCCATTGTCCCCATAGGTATTCATGAGATTTCCGTAGAGGTGGGCAATGTTGAGCTGATAGGGGTAATTGCCAGCTTTTGAGGAAAGTGAAGTATAAACCATTAGTTCATCTCCTTTCTAACAATCTGACGACTAGCCAGCAGTTCGCGGAATTCCAGCATAGCAGTATAAGTAGCTAGGATATAGGCATGCTTGCAGTCTTGGTTCTCAATGGTCTTAAGAACTTGTTCCAGACTACTTGTTTCAGTAATTTTATCAGCTGGATAGCCAGTTACTCGGAGACGACGTGCAATTTCAGAATGGCGAACACCTCCAGCATTGATTTCGGGAATGTCCATGTCAGTGATTTGTTCAAAGTCCGCATCCCATATCCAGCTAGTATCAATTCCGTCTGCATAGTTGGCATTTAGGAGAACTGATAGACTAAATGGATAAGGTGCTAGTTTAATCATTTCGATAGCTTGGGTCGCACCGACTGGATTTTTAATCAAGACGAGGGTACATTCCTTGTCACCAATATGGAAGGTTTCTTGGCGTCCAAAGACCGCACGGCTCTTATCAAATCCTTGCTTGATGAGTTGTGAATCTGCACCGAGGAAACGGGCGATGGCAACTGCAGCTAGGGCGTTGTAGATATTGTAGAGCCCGCCGATTTGAATACCGTATTCTTGTCCGTCAATGACAAAGCGAGAGCGATTGTTGGTCAACTCAACCAGTTTTGTCAAACGATAGTCTAAATCAGGACGTTTACATCCGCAGCCTTCACAGATATAGGCACCCAAGTTTGCATAGGTATTATGCTCATATTTGAGGATGTCTTGGCAGTCAGGACAGAGAATCCCTTCTGTATTATAGTGAGCCAGCTGGGCTGGCCCTTTCTCCAAGTCAAAACCAAAATACTCTACAGGATTTGGAATAGCTGGCTTGTAAAAAAGTGGACTGTCTCCATTAAGGAGAACAGTGGCAGTAGGCACCTTACGAATAGCGTCCAAAATCATCTTGTAAGTTGTGTAAATCTCACCATAGCGGTCCATCTGGTCACGGAAGATATTGGTGATAACAAATAAGCTTGGCTGGATATAGTCGCAGATACGAGATAGACTGGCTTCATCGATTTCTAGAACGGCAATATTTTTCCCAGTTTTTGAAGATTTGGCTGTTAAGAAGGTTGTCGCAATTCCTGTAATCATGTTGGCACCGCTTGGGTTGGTCAGAACTTGACCATAAACCTCTTTTAAAATGCCGACAGTGAGGGCAGTTGTTAGGGTTTTTCCATTTGTTCCAGTGACCACGACAATCTCGTAGTTCTTAGCTAGGTTTTGTAAAATATCTTTATCAAATTGAAGGGCGAGTTTTCCTGGGAGCGTACTTCCACGGCCAAGACGGCTTAAAACGAAGTGGGAAGAACGCCCAGAAAGAAGGCCCAAAGTAGTTTTTAAGTTCATGCTTCTATTATATCACAAAAGAGGGAAAAGACAGATTTGGTGTTTCGCAGAAGCAAAAACAGCCCAAAGAGGGCTGTCAGTTAAGATAAGACTTCAACTTAAATCGCAAACAAGTCATTCAAGTTCTCAGCCAAGGTTGGGTGGGTGAAGATTTGTTTTGTGAAGTAAGTGTAAGGAATCTTGTTGTCCATAGCAACAGTGATGATGTTGATGATTTCTTGAGAACCTTCTGAGAAGATGCTTGCTCCAAGAATTTCTTTTGTTTCAGTATTAACAACAGCTTTGAAAGCTCCACGAAGGTCTCCATTTACATGACCACGAGGCATGGCTGCAACAGGAATTTCCTTAACGGCGTATGGAAGTTTCAAATCAGCTGCTTGGCTTTCAGTCAAACCAACTTGTGAAAGTGCAGGTGTGATGAACATGGTGTTTGGTACATTGAGACGGTCTTCAAGTGTGTAGCTGCCATCTCCAGCAAGGTAGCTGTAAACAACACGGAAGTCATCAAGTGAAATGTAAGTAAATTGAAGGCCACCGTTGACATCTCCAACTGCAAAGACACCAGGAACGTTTGTTTGACAATGTTTGTCTACTTTAATAGCACCACGTTCAGTTAGTTCAATATCTGTATTTTCAAGTTGAAGTGGTTCTACATTTGGTTTGCGTCCAGTTGCATAGAGAAGGGCGTCGAAACGGTAAGTTTCATTTTCAGTTACGACAAGCACTTGGTCACCGTCGTTTTTGATTTCAGTAGTATGGATATTTTGAAGCAATTCAATGCCATCTTCTTCCATGTATTGTTTAGCAAGAGCTGCGATGGAAGGTTCTGCACGAGGTAGGAAAGTATCCAAGGCATCTAGGACTGTAACCTTGCTTCCAAGTTTGTTGTAAAGGCCAGCAAATTCAAGACCGATATTTCCGCCACCAAGGACTCCAAGTTTTTCAGGCAATTTGTCCAAGTTTTGGATACCTGTTGAGTCAAAGACGTTCTTGCTTGTAGCAAGTCCAGGGATTGGCAAGACGTTTGAAACAGCACCAGTGTTGATGACGATTGTTTCAGCAGTTAATTCTTGTTTTTCATCACCAGCTTGGATTTCGATGACTTTATTTGAAAGGAAGTGAGCTTCCGCATCAAAGATGTCGACGCCTGTACCAGCAACAGTCGCATAGTTTTTACCGTTGAGGCGACCAGTGATCGTGTTTTTAGTAGCAATCACTTCTTCAAAAGACAAGTCTTTCTCAGCAGCAACTAGCAAAGTTTTAGTTGGGATACAACCAATGTTGATACAAGTTCCACCGTACATAGCTTTGCTACGTTCAACGAGGGCAACTTTTTTGCCAGCTGAAGCCAATTTACCTGCTAGTGTTTTACCAGCTTTACCAAATCCGATAACGATTAAATCATAAGTTAACATTTAGAGTTCCTCCTATTCGAATTTCATTCTAGCACAAGAAAAAAACTTTTGCACAATTCTGCTACGCTTTAAAAAAGTTTATGAAATAGTGGAAATTATATCCTTACTTTCTCAAAAAAATCGTTTACATGACTTTATCGATGGATTAGGCTATCTTTTGCTTCTCTCTTGTGTTATACTAGATAGGTTGCAAAGAAAACAGTACTTTTCTTTTGTGGAAAAGAAGCAACACGATTTTATATCCAGTATATGAAAATACGTCATAAAAAGAAAAGTATAAACTAAGCCCTATAGGGTGGCTTCGCACCACCTTTAGAAAGAAGAATAACGTGAAATTTAATGAATTAAACTTGTCTGCTGATTTGCTAGCAGAGATTGAAAAAGCTGGTTTTGTAGAAGCCAGTCCGATCCAAGAACAAACCATTCCCTTGGCCCTTGAAGGCAAGGACGTTATCGGTCAAGCTCAGACTGGTACAGGAAAAACTGCAGCCTTTGGCTTGCCAACCCTTGAAAAAATCCGTACAGAAGAAGCGACCATCCAAGCTTTGGTTATCGCTCCAACTCGTGAACTTGCTGTCCAAAGTCAAGAAGAACTTTTCCGATTTGGTCGTAGTAAGGGAGTGAAAGTCCGTTCAGTATATGGCGGATCAAGCATTGAAAAACAAATTAAGGCTCTTAAATCTGGTGCCCATATCGTGGTGGGAACTCCAGGTCGCCTCTTGGACTTGATTAAACGCAAGGCCTTGAAATTACAAGATATTGAAACTCTTATCCTTGACGAAGCGGATGAAATGCTCAACATGGGCTTCCTTGAAGACATTGAAGCTATCATTTCTCGTGTCCCTGAAAACCGTCAAACCTTACTTTTCTCAGCAACTATGCCAGATGCCATCAAACGTATCGGTGTTCAGTTTATGAAAGAACCTGAACATGTGAAGATTGCTGCCAAGGAATTGACAACAGAATTGGTTGACCAATACTATATCCGAGTTAAAGAGCAAGAAAAATTTGATACCATGACCCGTCTTATGGATGTGGAACAACCAGAACTTGCTATCGTATTTGGTCGTACCAAACGTCGTGTAGATGAATTGACTCGTGGTTTGAAAATCCGTGGCTTCCGTGCAGAAGGAATTCATGGTGATTTGGACCAAAACAAACGTCTTCGTGTCCTTCGTGATTTTAAAAACGGTAATCTGGATGTTCTAGTTGCGACGGACGTTGCAGCGCGTGGCTTGGATATTTCAGGTGTGACCCATGTCTATAACTACGATATTCCACAGGATCCTGAAAGTTATGTTCACCGTATCGGTCGTACAGGTCGTGCTGGTAAGTCAGGTCAGTCGATTACTTTCGTATCACCAAATGAAATGGGCTACCTCCAAATTATTGAAAACTTGACTAAGAAACGTATGAAAGGCCTCAAACCTGCAAGTGCAGAAGAAGCCTTCCAAGCTAAAAAACAGGTAGCTCTCAAGAAAATTGAACGTGATTTTGCAGATGAGACTATCCGTGCCAACTTTGAGAAATTTGGTAAGGATGCTCGTAAGCTAGCTGCCGAATTTACTCCAGAAGAATTGGCAATGTATATCTTGAGTCTGACTGTTCAAGACCCAGATAGTCTTCCTGAAGTGGAGATTGCACGTGAAAAACCACTGCCATTTAAACCATCAGGTAATGGCTTCGGTGGTAAAGCTAAGGGAGGTCGTCGTGGAGATGACCGTCGTGATAATCGCCGTGGAGACAACCGTCGTGGTCGTCGTGATGATTTCAAAAAAGGAAGTCGTGGCAATGATCGTTTTGATAAGGAAAAACGCTATCGTAAGGAGAATAAAAAACCACGCAATACTTCAAGCGAAAAGCAAACAGGCTTTGTTATTCGTAACAAGGGCGATAAATAAGAAAAAGCGGTTCAAAATGAATCGCTTTTTTATATAAGGAGACCGAATGGAAAAAGAAAGATAAATAAAATAGACATATTATCTTATTGTAATATTATAATACACAAAAATAGGGAGCTTGTCAATAGAAAAGAAGCAATTTAATTAAAAATATTCTTGTTTTTTCAAATTGCAATTAAATAAGCAATTTTCAGATAATAATTGAAAATTCAAGCTGTTTATGTTATAATGATAGCGATTAAATTCGAGGTGAAAAATGGCACATTTATTAGAAAAAACTAGAAAAATTACTTCTATCCTGAAGCGCTCAGAGGAGCAGTTGCAGGAAGAACTTCCCTACAATGCGATTACCCGTCAATTGGCAGATATTATTGACTGTAACGCCTGTATCGTCAATAGCAAGGGACGTCTCCTTGGTTATTTCATGCGTTATAAAACAAATACAGATCGTGTAGAGCAGTTCTTCCAAACTAAGATTTTCCCGGATGACTACATTCAAGGTGCGAACATGATTTACGATACAGAAGCCAATCTGACAGTTGATCATGATTTGAGTATTTTCCCTGTGGAAAGTCGTGCCGACTTTCCAGATGGTTTGACGACTATTGCACCGATTCATGTATCAGGGATTCGCCTTGGTTCTTTGATTATTTGGCGCAATGATAAAAAATTCGAAGACGAGGATTTGATTCTTGTTGAGATTGCGAGTACCGTTGTTGGGATTCAACTCCTTAATTTCCAACGTGAAGAAGATGAGAAAAATATCCGCCGCCGTACTGCTGTTACCATGGCGGTTAATACCCTTTCTTATTCCGAACTCCGTGCTGTTTCAGCAATTTTAGGGGAATTAAATGGAAATGAAGGGCAGTTGACTGCGTCTGTAATTGCAGACCGCATCGGAATCACCCGTTCTGTGATTGTCAATGCCCTTCGTAAACTTGAATCTGCAGGAATTATTGAAAGTCGCTCACTTGGAATGAAGGGAACCTATCTTAAGGTCTTGATTTCAGATATTTTTGAAGAAGTGAAGAAAAGAGATTACTAATGACTAAGGCTTTGATTTCGATTGATTATACAGAAGATTTTGTTGCAGATAGTGGAAAATTGACAGCAGGTGCTCCAGCTCAGGCGATTTCGGAAGCTATTAGCAAGGTGACTCGATTAGCTTTTGAACGCGGAGATTATATCTTCTTTACCATCGATGCTCACGAAGAAAACGATTGTTTCCATCCAGAAAGCAAGTTGTTTCCTCCTCACAATTTGATTGGGACTAGTGGACGGAATTTATACGGAGATTTGGGGACCTTTTATCAAGAGCATGGTTCAGACAGTCGTATCTTTTGGATGGATAAACGCCATTACTCAGCTTTTTCAGGGACTGACCTGGATATCCGTTTGAGAGAGCGTCGAATTTCTACAGTTATTTTAACCGGAGTTTTGACGGATATCTGTGTCCTGCATACAGCTATAGATGCTTATAATCTAGGATATGACATCGAGATTGTTAAACCAGCTGTTGCTTCCATCTGGCCTGAAAATCACCAATTTGCCCTTGGACATTTCAAAAATACACTTGGAGCTAAGTTAGTAGATGAAAATCTAAATGAAATTTCTGAGTAATTTGGTTGATGAAATGAAAAAAATTGAAAAAAAGTGTTGACAAGCATCCTAAAAGTTGATATACTAGTAAAGTAATCGACGCGGGGATGGCGGAATTGGCAGACGCGCAGGACTAAGGATCCTGTGACCGCTTTAGGTCGTGAGGGTTCAAGTCCCTCTCTCCGCATAGGATAAGAGTTAGCTTAGGCTAGCTCTTTTGTTTTTATAAGGTTTATAATAGCTATGCTGGGCGTCCATCGCTTTCAGATAAATTTCTCCTAATTCTCTCTACTTTTTCTACTTTTTCCGAATAAATAGATAGTAGCAGTGAATCTAGTAAACCTAGATTTAATACTCTTCGAAAATCAAATTCAAACCACGTCAACG
>NZ_JVLI01000154.1:0-69089 GCF_001072315.1 Streptococcus pseudopneumoniae
TTGTTTATCAGTAAGATTAATACTATCAGAAATTTTAGTAGATGTCAAGGCTGAGCAAGTAAAATTGTTTAGCCTTGTTTTTACATTTCCGTTTTTGATGTATTTTTTTACTACCTCAAAAAAATAGACACAAACTAAAGCTTAAAACCCCTTTACAAATCTAGCCATTCATGGTAGAATGGATTTTGTGCGAAATATCAGCAGGAAAGCATGAAGCTCGTCAACAGGTGTCTTATGATAAGTAACCTTGGCTGTTTAGGCGAAGGGCATCTGCACGAATCAGGGCTTTCTAAGTGACTATTTCCACCGAAATATTATTTATATCAGGAGGACATTTACATGTCACGTTATACAGGACCATCTTGGAAACAAGCTCGTCGCCTTGGCCTTTCACTTACAGGTACAGGTAAAGAATTGGCACGTCGTAACTATGTACCAGGACAACACGGACCAAACAACCGTTCAAAATTGTCAGAATACGGTTTGCAATTGGCTGAAAAACAAAAACTTCGTTTCACTTACGGTGTAGGTGAAAAACAATTCCGTAACTTGTTCGTACAAGCTACAAAAATCAAAGGCGGAATCCTAGGTTTCAACTTCATGCTTCTTTTGGAACGTCGTTTGGATAACGTTGTTTACCGTCTTGGTCTTGCGACTACTCGTCGTCAAGCTCGTCAATTCGTAAACCACGGGCACATCCTTGTTGACGGAAAACGCGTTGATATCCCATCATACCGCGTAACTCCAGGTCAAGTGATCTCAGTTCGTGAAAAATCATTGAAAGTTCCAGCTATCCTTGAAGCAGTAGAAGCTACTCTTGGACGTCCAGCATTCGTATCATTCGATGCTGAAAAATTGGAAGGTTCATTGACTCGCTTGCCAGAACGCGATGAAATCAATCCAGAAATCAACGAAGCACTTGTCGTTGAATTCTACAATAAAATGCTTTAATTTTAAGATATATCTTACAGAAAGCCTACAACAGTGGGCTTTTTACTTTGTCTTAAAAGCTTGATTTCTGGGTTTGTCATCATTTTTGTCATCACTTATAACGAACTTACAGCTTTCTCATAAAATGAGACGGCTGTTTTTGCTTTTTCTTTGGAGAGATGACTGTAAGTGTCCATAGTCATAGCTAGTGTAGAATGACCTAGACGGTGTTGTAATTCTTTATATGGTATTCCAGAGTTTAGCAAAAGACTAGCATGTGTGTGTCTAAAACCGTGGAAACCAATATTAGGTACACCAGCATGTTTGAAACGTGTGTTTAAACGAGTGGCGAGTGTTTTATTGTTTGGGTATTGAGGAAATAAAAGAAGTTTAAACGTCTGTCATTTTAAATTTGATGTTTATAAAATGATTAGCAGATAAGAAAAGGAACAACTTTCCTTAGTTGCTTTCAGAATGACAAGGAGATAAGAGAGATAAAAATGTCTCTTAATTCCTTACCAAATAGTATGGAGAATGGACTTGAACCAAGAGCGAACACCGAGAAAATGCAAAAAAGCACTTAGATTTCTCTAGGTGCTTAAGAGTAGTGGACGGTGTGCCTGTCCCGTCATCTCATACTATGAAGTTGCGTAGCGACACTATCATCTCTACCTCACTTCTCTTTAAACTAATTATATCATAAAGGAGTAGGAGCTTGACCACTGACGAAGTAGAAAAGAAACAAAAAGTATTAAAAATTTTGAAAAAGCAACTCAGAGACTAGACTTAGACTTGAAGATAAGTGATTGTATGATGTAGGACGTAAGATATTCGCAAGACGATTTATAGATAGATTAAAGCTATTTCAGTTATATGAGGTACTGGTTGATTTTATCAGTAATTTCAATTTCCTTGATTTCATTTTCAAAGAGTTTAATCCATTTGGTTCTAGAATTAACGGATAATCCATCAAGTTCTTCATCATAGACATCTTTGTCTTCGTAAAGAGCTACGCCTTTAAATATTTGGCCGTCAATATCGGTGATTCTGACAACCTTGTTATTAAATTCTTTAAGTTCCATCAGTCTCTCCTTTCGTGGTACTATAGTCTGTTATATTATTGGAATTCCCTTAATATAAGCTTCTTTGGCTTCTGCAAGTGTCATTTCATTAGGACCACCATCTATATTAGTTTCTCCTGTATTTTGCCACTGACAAACGTCACAGATAGCATATACTGCTGTAACAGTACCACATACTGGACAATGGACATATTCGCTACCGTTAATAATGATTAAATTCTCTTTTCCAGTCTTATTCATTTAAGGTTACTCCCAACACTATACAAATATATTAGCTATTTCAATACACTACTTTTTCAATATCATTGATTGTAATTGTTATGGTATCCCAGTCTTTGGGTGAATCACCTATATCAGCAATAAAAGTATCTTCGCTTAACTTCTCGACAATTGTCGCCGTTTGACCGTTTTTTAACAACACTGTATCAAATTCTTCAATTTTTACGATTTTTCTCCTTGCGTAAGCTTCTTTAGCTTCGGCGAGAGTAATCTTGTTAGGGCCGCCGTCAATATTTATAATACCCGTATTTTGCCAACGACAGACGTCACAGATATCATAGTCCATAACCTCAGTTCCGCAAACGGGACAATGTAACCATAAATATCCATCAATTTCCCAAGTCTTTTTTGATCTATCCATATAAATCCCTCCTCCATAAACTCGCCAAACCAGTCTTTTTGGTGAACCGTGGGTATCACCCCACCTTTCCATCATTATACTGCAAACCGAGAGGGATTGCTAATAATTGAGTGTGTATTCCAGATGTTGTATGATAGTATTATTAGGTAATAAAAAAAGCACGTTTGACCGTGCTAGTTTCTTGCCTGCTGAACTCAAGCACAACCTACGGCTAGCTTCCTAGTATGCATTTTGATTTTCATTGAGTATAAGAAGTCAAATCATGAGAATTAAAGAGACAGCAAAGGCTACTTACCATTTTTTTAAAAGCTATCGTAATGGTGTCTTGTGGATTGAATATTAGGATAGAAAAGTCTATAATGAAGTTAAAGTAAAGGAAGTTTCGTTCTAGATATGATGATACCACCAAGCAAAGAGCTGTTGATTTTTTATAATCAAATTCATGAGTGGGTTGACCAAGTTTATCCAGACCAGGATAAACCTACTGTGTCATTTAAGAAAGACACTCCACAATCTATTTTAGATTTATTTGATAGTATTAAATCTAAAATAGGTTTTGATTACCAAGAACATAAGTATTAAAATAATAATTATGGATAAGTTAAACACGAAAAATAAGATAATTGATGTTTATAAAATAGCGCATCGTCTTGTTTCTATTACTGTTGAGAATCCTGATTTTTCAGATTTGAAAATCAATCATTTTGTGAGAATTGGAGAAAAAGAGTATAGGGTGCATAGTGTCCCTATGATTCATTCAATTCCATTTAGTTTAGATACTTTTACAATTGACTACACAGAGGACGACTTGATGAATAAAGTGGCGGTATTTAGGAGATCGGATAGAGAAGCTTAACGGATCAATTAGAAATTGTAGCAATAATATGGTGTTTGTGATAAAAGACATATAAGGACTAATAGAAAATAAAGGTATTTAAAGATGATTAAAATTTCAATTAGTTTGTTACTAGATGCGATTGAAGATAACATAAACGACGAAGAACTTCAATCTATCGATTTCGAGAGTCATATTAGAAAAATTACAAAAGAATTCCAGGGAGAAAATGGCGAATTCTTAGTAAAAGAAGAAGCGTTTGAAACACTCCCTTTGGACAGAGATAAAAAGGATAAAATCATTGAGCAAATAAAACAGAATAGTCAAAATGTTTTCGAAGACGATTTCGATACCTTGTTGCAATTATATTTTTGAGCACCAAGAATAATTCCAGTGCCTTATTTTACACTAAATAGAAAATGACAAAGATTGATAAACAATTATTACGATGTACAAAATAGAAGATAACTCGTCTAAGAGGCAGTATTCTATTGTGAGTGGAGGTTGTAAAGGTATTGCAACTATCGATAAAATTACTTTGTAATATAGCTATGTTGGAGATGATTTAGGACAATTCGCTTCGTTTGTAAAAGATACTTTAAGTAAAAGTATTAAGTTAGGAAAAGAATTGCCAGATAAGTTTTTGTATGGCTTGGGATAAGTTGCGGAATATTTTATATAGGAGAATCAAGATATATTATGGCGATATTAGATGATTTACGAGCATTGTATGACAATGGTTGGGACGCTTTTTTTGATTATAAGGGTCAAGTATGTGGTATTTTTCCTAATTCTGTTTATGACATTGTAGTCGTACTTGGAGATAATGAATATAAAGTTGTATCTTTTGATGAGTTAATTTCTTTACAGATTAAAGGGAAAACTTTGCTGGAAATCATGAGTGAGGTTGAAGTACAATATGGTTGAAGGACACTAGAGAAAAAGATAGACAATAAATTCAGATGCACAGATTGAAAGTTGAGAAAAAAGTGCTATAATTAAGATATGAAGGATAGAGGTTGAGAATCTGTCACCAACGCGCCACTTATAGTGGGTCGAGAAATGCAGGAGCCCCGACATTCCTGCCTATCCTTGCAAATAAATCAGCCCTTAGAAACGAATCTAGGGGCTTTTTGCTTTGTCTTAAAAGCTTGATTTCTGAGTTTGTATAGAGATTTGCTAGTAAGGGTATTTGTGTATCTAAGTCTATCTATTCCAAGAATGACACGATGTTGATGATATACATTTGGTATGATATAATATTTTGGCCCCCTCACTTTAAGGAAGGGAGGTGTTATATATGCTAGAATTATTTTCCCTTTTTCTAGCTCCGTTACTTATTAACGTGTTATCTGAGCTTTTCAAGTTATGGATAAAGAGACGTAGCAAGTAGCATTTAACCCTTTTAGAGGGTAGCAAAAAACCCCATCGGTGGCACGGTGGGGCTTTTTAGTTATATATGCTAGAAGCATTATTTTCCCTTTATGCTTTCATTCTAACACAACTCCCCTGATATTTCAAGCTTTTGTTTGGATATTTCCTCATAGCTTATTCAATAATTCTAGAACACTGAAGTTTGTGGTTTGAGTTTATTACATTGAAATTACTAGACTCCATTCTACAGGTTAGATGATGAAAAAACTATTTTACACGCAATATCTAATATAGTGAAAAAAAGACGACATCGATTAACTGGAGTGTAGTAGAGTGCTAAAATTACCTGATTCAAATCAGCTTTACAAAAAAGATTGTAGGATAAGTAGAGTCTGAATTGAAATATAAGATAATTAATAAAAAGAAAAAAACGCTTGAATGCGTTTTTCTTCTGTATTGATTCGTATTGAATGCTTACTTAACCTCTGTAAACACAACGTGTTTGCGAAGTTTTGGTGAGTATTTCTTCAATTGAAGGCGGTCTGGAGTGTTACGTTTGTTTTTAGAAGTAAGGTACAAGCGTTCACCAGATTCTTTGTGTTCAAGTGTAATATTTACGCGCATGGTATCTCCCTTCTATTATTCAGCTGATGCAGCTTTAGCGATTTTACGTCCTTTGTAGTATCCTTTAAGTGATACACGGTGAGAACGTGAGTAATCTCCAGTAGTTTCGTCAAAGTTTACAGATGGAGCTGTTACTTTGTAGTGTGTACGACGTTTGTTTTTCTTCGCTTTTGAAGTGCGACGTGCAGGTACTGCCATTTTGATTTCTCCTTTAGGTATTTATATTCGATTCAATCTACTGATTTTCATCAACCATATTAGAATAACACATTTTTTTTGTAAAGTAAAGTTACTTGACAAAAAAAGATGAAAAAATTCTCCTGTCAGACCTAGCAGACAGGAGAAGGTGTTAAATATCAATCTCAAATGGTTCGTCAATGGTTTCTGATACGTATTTTCCGTCTTTTTTCCGTTGCTTGACACATTCTGTGAGGAGATACTCGATTTGCCCATTGACTGATCGGAAGTTATCTTCTGCCCATGATGCGAGTGCAGCGTATAACTTTGTTGAGAGTCGAAGGGGGATCTGCTTTTTTTTAGCTTCAGCCATCTTTAGTAAAGACTTCCTGTGTTGACAATTGGTTGTGCATCATGATTGCCACAAAGAACGACAAGGAGATTTGAAACCATGGCAGCTTTTCGCTCTTTGTCAAGCTCTACCAATTCCCCTTAATTGAGCTGTTCTAGTGCCATTTCAACCATTCCTATTAATTGTTATCTAAATGATATCGCTTTAATTTATAACGTCAAGAAAAAGTAGAAAAATAATTACTAAAAACTTTCAGCCCAATAATTTCTTTTAAAAGGTGAGATTATATTGTGCTCAAATACTCTTTTATTCTTATAACTTTTACACTATAATTGTAGTTAGAAAGGAAGAGAAATGTTTGATTATAGAGCACTAGTTATTTTGATGACTTTGATGGATCATTGTGAGCTATCATTATATGAATTATCTGTTAAGGTGAGCTTACCTATAAAGGAAGTCAAAGAAGGAATAGATTATTTAGTGCCTTATCTAGCTAATAAAGGGATAGTGCTGGATAAAAAGCAAGGTCGCTATAGTTTATCAAATCGTACGAAGCAGTCTTTGACAGATATTATTAAGTCGGATGAATTGGTTTTACCAAAGTCGACTCGCTTAGCATTAATCTATCTTTACACTTTTTGCCGATTAGATTTTATATCGAATAATCATTACCAAGACTTTTTGAAAGTAAGTAAGAATACAACCTTATCTGATATTCAATCATTAAGAAAGATTATATTAGATAATGATTTGGAGCTAGGGTACAGTAGAGCAAAAGGTTATACTTTACACGGCTCAGAGTGGAATAAGCACCGTTTAGCTTTTCAAATGGTTAGTGAGTTGCTGGAATCCTCCATAGGGATTTGGGGTTTGGATTATGTTTTATCCAGTTGGGGGTATTCATTAACTTATGATTTGATAAATCAGGTAGTTAAAGATTATTATGAGAAGCTACAGCTAGTACCTATTGTTAATCAATTAAAAGTTTGCCTTTTCGGTTTAGTATTCATTCTGTGTAGGTATCAAAGGGATGTTGAAAGAGTATGTCTTTCAGAGACATTAGTATCTCCTGTTATTCAAGATATAACCACTATTTTATTGGATACAGTGGTTGATTTGGGAATTATAGATACGGTGTTTTCTGAGGATGATTATCGCTATATCACAGTTTTATTATCAAGTTGCTTTGAAGGTGAAGTAGATGTTGCTCCGGTTTACTTTAATCAATTAACAGAGGCTATTATAAGTAGAATGGAAGATATTTCTTTATTACATTTTAAACAAAGGGAAGGATTGAGAGAAAATCTTCGCCGCCACCTTATACCGGCTTACTATAGATTAAAGTTCGGCTTACCTAGTTCAAATGAATATGTATTGCATGTTAAAGAACATTATCCTGATTTATTTGAGTTAGTCAAAGATTCTTTGATGCCCTTGATGGATGCTATTGACAATCCCATACCTGATAGTGAAACAGCATATTTTGTTATCCATTTCGGAGGTTATTTAAAGAAAGCAGATACTTTGCCTCAAAAATGGTATAAAGCAGCAATCATTTGTCCTAATGGTGTTAGTTCTTCATTGATGTTAAAAGAGAATCTATTAGCATTATTTCCTCAAATTGAGTTTATAGGAACTTCAAAGATTGATGATTTACAGGTGAAAGCTAGTAGTGACTATGATATGGTTTTTTCTACCATAAAGGTGGAGACAGAAAAGCCAAATTATCTAGTCTCGGTTATGATGACTGAAGAGCAAGCAATACAACTAGTAGAACTAGTGTTAAAAGATTTTCCGAATTTAGAGTATGGGGATTTTGAGATTGAACAAATCCTGAATATTGTCAAAAGATATGGAATTATTACACAAGAATTGGAATTAAGATTGGCGTTAAAGAATTATCTTTATCAAAAAAATGATAGAAAGGAAATTGTACCAGTGCTAGAACAACTTATTACCAAAGAAACCTATCAGGTTAGTTCGCAAAAATTAGGATGGAAGGAGGCGATTCGTTTAGCAGCTAAACCGCTTTTGGATCAAGATAAGATAACGGAGAACTACCCTGAGGCAATGATTCAAAAAGTAGAAGAGTTTGGGCCTTTTATTAATTTAGGGAAGGGAGTAGCAATTCCTCACGCTCGGCCAGATGAAGGTGTGAATGAAATAGGAATGTCAATGTTAGTTTTGGAAAAACCGATTTATTTATTGGATAATCCAGAACAAGAGGTAAGATTGTTGATTTGTATTGCAGCCATTGATAATGAAAGTCATTTAAAGGCTTTGTCACATTTAACAACAATTTTAAGAGATAAAAATCATGTTCAAACTTTAATATCATCAAAAAACTATGATGACATTGAAATGATAATTAAACAGGAGGATTAAATAATGTTAAAAATTGGTACAGCTTGTGGTTCAGGATTAGGTTCAAGTTTTATGGTACAGATGAATATTGAATCTGTATTGAGTGATTTGAATGTTTCAGATGTAGAAGTTGAACACTATGATTTAGGTGGAGCAGATCCAAATGCTGCTGATATTTGGATTGTTGGTCGTGATCTAGCTGATTCAGCTAGTCATCTTGGAGATGTTCGTATCTTAAATAGTATTATTGATATGGATGAACTACGAGAATTAATTACTAAACTTTGTGAAGAAAAAGGACTTATATAGGAGGCTAGCGTCATGATGAAGTTCATATTGGATATTGTTAGTACACCAGCTATTTTAGTAGCTTTAATTGCAATCTTAGGATTAGTTCTTCAGAAGAAGAAATTACCAGATATTATTAAAGGTGGAATTAAGACCTTTGTTGGTTTCTTAGTTGTATCTGGTGGTGCAGGAATTGTACAAAATTCTTTAAATCCATTTGGTACCATGTTTGAGCATGCTTTTCATTTATCTGGCGTTGTGCCGAATAATGAAGCAATTGTAGCTGTAGCTTTAACAACATATGGCTCAGCTACTGCAATGATTATGTTTGCAGGTATGGTATTCAATATCTTAATTGCTCGTTTTACTCGATTCAAATATATCTTTTTAACAGGGCACCACACTCTATATATGGCGTGTATGATTGCAGTCATTTTATCAGTTGCTGGCTTTACTAGCCTGCCTCTTATCTTACTAGGAGGATTAGCACTCGGTATTATTATGAGTATTTCCCCAGCATTTGTGCAAAAATATATGGTTCAATTAACTGGAAATGACAAGGTGGCTTTAGGTCATTTCAGTTCTTTGGGATATTGGTTGAGTGGTTTTACTGGTAGCCTTATCGGTGACAAATCAAAATCAACAGAGGACATTAAATTTCCAAAGAGTTTAGCTTTTTTACGTGATAGTACTGTTAGTATTACTTTATCCATGGCAGTTATTTACATTATTGTAGCTATCTTTGCAGGGTCAGAATATATAGAAAAAGAAATCAGTAGTGGTACAAGTGGTCTAGTTTATGCTTTACAATTAGCAGGTCAATTTGCAGCAGGGGTATTTGTTATTTTAGCAGGTGTTCGCCTTATTTTGGGTGAAATTGTTCCAGCCTTTAAAGGTATTTCAGAGCGTCTTGTACCTAATTCAAAACCTGCTTTGGATTGTCCGATTGTTTATACTTATGCACCCAATGCAGTTCTAATTGGATTTATCTCTAGTTTTGTTGGTGGTTTAGTCAGTATGGCAATTATGATTGCTTCAGGAACGGTTGTTATCTTACCAGGCGTTGTGCCTCATTTCTTCTGTGGAGCGACTGCAGGTGTTATTGGGAATGCATCTGGTGGTGTTCGTGGAGCCACTATTGGAGCATTTTTACAAGGTATTTTAATCAGTTTTCTTCCAGTCTTTTTAATGCCAGTTTTGGGAGGACTTGGTTTCCAAGGATCAACTTTCTCAGATGCAGATTTTGGTCTATCAGGAATTATTTTAGGAATGTTAAATCAATTTGGCTCACAAGCAGGCATTGTGATTGGTCTTGTTCTTATTTTAGCAGTTATGTTTGGAGTATCCTTTATTAAAAAGCCATCTGTAAAGGAGGAATAAGGGATGATTTTAAGTAAAAATAGAGAAGATGGGTTAAGAAAATTTGCGACTAACATCCGATTAAATACTCTTAGAACATTGAATCATCTTGGATTCGGACATTACGGAGGAAGTCTGTCTATCGTAGAAGTTTTAGCAGTGCTTTATGGTGAAATAATGCCAATGACTCCAGAAATATTTGCAGCACGAGATAGAGATTATTTCATATTATCAAAAGGTCATGGAGGACCAGCTCTATACAGTACACTCTATTTGAATGGTTTCTTTGACAAAGAATTCTTATATTCTTTAAATACAAATGGAACCAAATTACCGTCTCATCCTGATAGAAATCTAACGCCAGGCATAGATATGACAACGGGCTCTTTAGGACAAGGAATTAGTGTTGCAACTGGACTTGCATATGGTCAGAGAATAAGAAAAAGTCCCTTTTATACCTATGCTATTGTTGGAGATGGTGAGTTAAATGAGGGACAATGTTGGGAGGCTATACAGTTTGCTTCTCATCAACAGTTATCCAACTTAATTGTATTTGTAGACGATAACAAAAAACAATTAGATGGTTTTACAAAGGATATTTGTAATCCAGGTGATTTCGTAGAAAAATTTTCAGCATTTGGATTTGAATCCATTAGGGTCAAAGGTTCAGATATTAGAGAAATTTATGAAGGGATTGTCCAATTAAAACAGTCAAATAATTTATCACCTAAGTGCATTGTATTAGACACTATTAAAGGTCAAGGGGTTCAAGAGCTGGAAGAAATGAAATCCAATCATCATCTTCGCCCTACTGTAGAGGAGAGACAAATGTTAACTTCAGTTGTAGAAAGATTAAGTCAGGAATTGGAGGAAACAGAACGATGAGAAGTACGAAGGAATTACGGCATGTATATAGAGACTTCCTTTTAGAGGCTAACCAAAGTTATTCTGATATAGTAGTTTTAGAAGCCGATCTGTCAAGTTCGATGGCTACTAATAATCTTGAAAAGGACTTTGGAGACCGTTATGTGAATGTTGGGATCATGGAAGCAGAGATGGTCGGACTTGCAGCAGGTTTATCTATTCAGGGGTTTAGACCTTATCTTCATACATTTGGCCCTTTTGCTTCACGAAGGGTATTTGATCAATTATTTATTTCTCTTGGATACGCACAATTGGATGCCACTGTGATTGGCTCAGATGCAGGAGTAACTGCAGAAATGAATGGTGGGACACACATGCCATTTGAAGAAATTGGATTGTTACGTTTAATTCCTAAATCGATCATTTTTGAAGCAACTGATGATATCCAATTTCGTGAAATATTGAACCAGACATTAGACTTAAAAGGACTAAAATATATTCGAACAATTAGAAAAGCTCCAGTTCCTGTGTATCAAGGTGGAGAAGATTTTTCTAAAGGCTACATTGAGTTAAGACATGGTGAAGATGTTGTAATCGTTGCTTCTGGTATAATGGTTGCTCCAAGTATTCGAGTTGCAGATGAACTGTCTAAATTAGGTTATTCAGTAGGTGTGATAGATTTATTTAGAATCAAACCGATACCAGAACAGATAAAAACAATGTTAAGTGGAAAAACTATATTTACTGTAGAAAACCACAATCAGATAGGTGGAATTGGCAGTGCTTTATGTGAATTATTCTCTGATGATGGAATAACAAAAATTCATCGGATGGGTGTTCAAGAAAGATTCGGTCAAGTAGGGAAAATGGATTATCTTCTTAATGAATATGGTTTGAGTGAATCGAATATAAAAGAGAAGGTTCTAGAAATTTATAATGCAAGATAGATGTTAAATACACTTATCTGAAAGAACTTCTGTAAAAATTACATTACGTTATTTAAAGCAAGCGGATTAAAAGCATATTCTGGTAATCAGAAAGTGCCCTGATCCGCTTTGTTGTTTTTAATTTAAAATGTTTATATGTGTATAGAATTTTCTTCTGTTCATTGCTTTTAAAATGTGCTATAATAGTAAAAACTGAAATGGGAGGGAACAAATGACTGAATTAGATAAACGTCACCGCAGTAGCATTTATGACAGCATGGTTAAATCACCAAACCGTGCCATGCTTCGTGCGACTGGTATGACAGATAAAGACTTTGAAACACCGATTGTAGGAGTGATTTCGACTTGGGCGGAAAATACACCATGTAACATTCACTTGCATGATTTTGGGAAATTGGCTAAAGAGGGTGTCAAATCTGCAGGTGCTTGGCCTGTTCAGTTTGGGACAATTACCGTAGCGGACGGGATTGCTATGGGAACGCCTGGTATGCGTTTTTCCCTAACATCTCGTGATATCATCGCGGACTCTATCGAGGCGGCTATGGGTGGTCACAATGTGGATGCCTTTGTTGCTATCGGTGGCTGTGATAAGAACATGCCTGGTTCTATGATTGCCATTGCTAATATGGATATTCCAGCTATTTTCGCCTATGGTGGAACCATTGCACCGGGAAATCTTGATGGCAAAGACATAGACTTGGTTTCTGTTTTTGAGGGTATCGGAAAATGGAACCATGGTGACATGACAGCTGAGGATGTGAAACGTCTTGAATGTAATGCCTGCCCTGGCCCTGGTGGTTGTGGTGGTATGTACACAGCTAATACCATGGCGACTGCTATCGAAGTTCTCGGTATGAGTTTGCCAGGGTCTTCATCTCACCCAGCTGAATCAGCTGACAAGAAAGAAGATATCGAAGCAGCAGGACGTGCTGTTGTTAAGATGTTGGAGCTTGGTCTCAAGCCATCAGATATCTTGACTCGTGAAGCATTTGAAGATGCCATCACTGTGACGATGGCTCTCGGTGGTTCTACAAATGCTACTCTTCACTTGCTTGCCATTGCCCATGCTGCCAATGTTGACTTGTCACTTGAGGACTTCAATACAATCCAAGAACGTGTGCCTCACTTGGCCGACTTGAAACCATCTGGTCAGTATGTCTTCCAAGACCTCTACGAAGTCGGTGGTGTGCCTGCAGTTATGAGATATCTCTTGGCAAATGGTTTCCTTCATGGAGATCGCATCACATGTACTGGTAAGACAGTCGCTGAAAACTTGGCTGACTTTGCAGACCTCACACCAGGTCAAAAAGTTATCATGCCACTTGAAAATCCAAAACGTGCGGACGGTCCGCTTATCATCTTGAACGGGAACCTTGCCCCTGACGGTGCGGTTGCTAAGGTATCAGGTGTGAAAGTGCGTCGTCACGTTGGTCCAGCTAAGGTCTTTGACTCAGAAGAAGATGCTATTCAGGCTGTTCTGACAGATGAAATCGTTGATGGCGATGTAGTCGTTGTTCGTTTCGTTGGACCTAAAGGTGGCCCTGGTATGCCTGAGATGCTATCACTTTCATCCATGATCGTTGGTAAAGGTCAAGGAGACAAGGTTGCCCTCTTGACAGACGGCCGTTTCTCTGGTGGTACTTATGGTCTGGTTGTTGGACATATCGCTCCTGAAGCTCAGGATGGTGGACCAATTGCCTACCTTCGTACAGGCGATATCATTACGGTTGACCAAGATACCAAAGAAATTTCCATGGCCGTATCCGAAGAAGAACTTGAAAAACGCAAGGCAGAAACAACCTTGCCACCACTTTACAGCCGTGGTGTCCTTGGTAAATATGCCCATATCGTATCATCTGCTTCACGCGGAGCCGTGACAGACTTCTGGAATATGGACAAGTCCGGTAAAAAATAAACTTAAAAAGCAAGCCAATCTCGGCTTGCTTCTTTTCATATTCAAAAGTAATTTGCCTGCTTATACTCAATAAAAATCAAAGAGCAAACTAGGAAGTTAGCCGCAGGTTGCTCAAAACACCGTTTTGAGGTTGCAGATAGAACTGACGAAGTCAGTAACATCTATACGACAAGCCGACGCTGACGTGGTTTGAAGAGATTTTTGAAGAGTATTAACGAGGTGGTAGTCCAAGGGCAATGCGGCCGTAGCGACTGATTCGTGTGATTTTCCAAGCAGGCGACCAGGTAACTTCAACCTTGACATCTTCGATACCCTCGATTTGTTTCAGACCTGCGACGATTTCGATAGGCAGGCTTTCGGCGCAATCACAGGCGGTGTCGGTGAAGGTCATGACAATCTTACAGAGACCCGTTTCGTCCAGATTGATTTCATAAATCAACCCTAGATTGTAAACATCCAATTCCACATCTGTATCAAAAACCTTCTCTAGTTTTTCGATAATTTGGTCTTGCAATGCCAAAGCACGGTCATTGATTTTGATATCCTCTCTCATTATAGTCCCTCCACCTGATAAATATCCTCTATTTTCTCATAATTCTGACAATTTGGCAAGTTTTTGATGAATTTTCTGAAAAATATGATAAAATGAAGAAAATACTCAATCAAGGGGAAGCCTATGGAGCAGATTGGAAAAGTCTTTAGACAATTACGAGAGTCAAGAAATATCTCGCTGAGACAAGCAACTGGGGGACAATTTTCGCCGTCTATGTTATCTCGATTTGAAACAGGTCAGAGTGAGCTTTCGGCGGAAAAGTTTCTATTTGCCCTAGAAAATATATCTGCCAGTGTAGAGGAAATCCTCTTTCTGGCGAGAGGTTTTCAGTATGATACAGATTCTGAGTTGAGAAAAGAAATCATAGATGTCTTGGATCCAAAGAATATAGCTCCGCTTGAGGACTTGTATCGCAAGGAGTATCAAAAGCATGCCCATTCTCAAAACAAACAGAAACATATTCTAAATGCCATTATTATCAAGTCTTATATGAAGAGTATGGATGAAACGGTAGAATTAACAGCAGAGGAAGGGAAAGTCCTTCATGATTATTTGTTTTCTACCGAGATCTGGGGAATCTATGAACTCAATTTATTTTCAGTCAGTTCACCATTTCTATCTGTTTCTCTTTTTACTAGATATGTACGAGAGATGGTACGAAAATCTGATTTTCTAATGGAAATGTCTGGCAATCGAAACCTTTTTCACACTATACTATTGAATGGTTTTTTAGTCAGCATTGAGTGTGAAGAATTTACCAATGCCTCTTATTTTAAACGTGTTATCGAAGAGCATTTCTACAATGAAAATGAAACCTATTTCCGAATTGTCTATTTGTGGGCAGAAGGTCTCCTTGATAGTAAGCAGGGTAGAGTCAAGGAAGGTCAGAAAAAGATGGAAGATGCTGTCCGTATTTTTGAGATGCTTGGCTGTAATAAATCTGCCGAATACTATAGAAAAACGACCGATTGTTGAATATCTGCAAACTAAGAAAATTATTTGAAATTTTAAGTGATAGAATTGTTGAGTTCTCTCAGGTCATCAAAGAAATTCTATCGTTTCTTTTTGCTCATTTCATTTGTTGCATATATTCAAAAAAATTTCTCGCTAATTCATAAGTGCTATACTATGGTCATACTTCATATTGAACTTATAACAAGAAGGGAGATTATCTATGAAATTATTGTTTAGAAATCAAGCTTATCGACTCTTGACTTTGTCACGTTTCTTCAATGCTTTTGGTGCTTCGATTTTCAATCTGGTATTTATCGTCTATGCATCGACCCTGCCACAAGCCTCCTTTGCGGTTGCTATGGCCAATATTGTCATGCTTCTTCCTACTCTCTTTACAGTTTTTGTAGGGATTCGGGCAGATTATACGAGGGCCAAGATCAAATGGATGGTCTATAGCGGTTTGTTTCAGGCGGTTTTATTTTTTCTAGTAGCCATAGTTGTTCAGCAAGCTACTCTATTTGCCTTTTCTACTCTGTGTTTGATCAATGTCATTAGTGATGTGATCAGTGATTTTGCTGGTGGTTTGCGCATGCCTCTTATTAAGGAAAAAGTAGCTGAAGAGGATTTGATGGAGGCTTATTCTTTTTCCCAGTTTATCACCTATATTTCAGCTATTAGTGGTCAAGCTTTTGGAGTTTGGCTCTTAGGTCTATCGGTCAACAATTTTTCTCTCGTTGCGGGAATCAATGCCTGCTTTTTCCTCGTATCAGCCTCTATTCTCTTTTTAGGAAAAAGCAAATTAAGCCTGTCAATTTCATCTGCTGATGGTGAATCACTTAAAAATGAGAATCTATCTATCAAAGACCAGTTCCTAACGATTTATCGGAATTTACGTCTCGTTTTTCTTAAAGGTGGACAGAAAAACTTTGGTTTTATGCTCTTTGCTGTCTTGCTTATCAATGCCTTGGGTGGCGCTTTGGGTGGAATTTATAATATCTTCTTTTTGAGCCATTCTCTCTTGAATTTTTCTTACACAGAGGCACTATTTATCAGTCAATTCTGTGCTTTGTTAGCAATCATCATCAGTAGCCTTACGGGCAATGATTATTTTGGGAAGCAGTCCCTGCCTAGATTGATGATGTGGGTGACCGTAGGACTCAGTCTAATTGGTCTAGCTAATTTATTCAATCAAGTCGTACTTGGTTTACTATTTCTCTGTTCAACTCTGTATGTGTCTGGTAAAGTTCAACCAAAGATTAGTGCCATGCTCCTGAAAAATCTAGCTCCAGAGGTTCTAGCTCGTACCAGTAATTTTTTAGGTTTATTGTTTACCTTATCCATACCTGTGGGAACAGCCTGTTTTTCACTTGTAGCTGTATGGAATATACAGTTGACTTGGATGCTATTTGTTGGTCTTTCCTTGTTGGCTATTCTTTTGACAGGTCTTAATCTCAAAAATGATATCTAATACTCTTCGAAAATCTCTTCAAACCACGTCAGTGTCGCCTTACCGTAGATATGGTTACTGACTTCGTCAGTTCTATCCACAACCTCAAAACACTGTTTTGAGCAACCTGCGGCTAACTTCCTAGTTTGCTTTTTGATTTTCATTGAGTATAAATCCTAATTTTTTTCTTACTGTTTTAATCCCTTTATTTATGGTAAAATAAGACTATTAAGTTTAAAGAGGATTCCCTATGAAATTACAAAAACCAAAAGGAACGCAGGATATTTTACCTGCTGAATCTGCCAAATGGCAGTACGTTGAGGGCTTTGCCCGTGAGATTTTCAAGCGCTACAACTATGCAGAAGTGCGTACGCCCATTTTTGAGCATTACGAGGTTATCAGTCGCTCTGTCGGAGATACAACGGATATCGTAACCAAGGAAATGTACGACTTTTATGACAAGAGTGACCGTCATATTACCCTCCGTCCAGAAGGAACTGCGCCCGTTGTCCGTTCCTATGTGGAAAATAAACTCTTCGCCCCAGAAGTGCAAAAGCCAAGTAAGTTCTACTACATGGGACCTATGTTCCGTTACGAGCGTCCACAGGCAGGGCGTTTGCGCCAGTTCCACCAGATTGGTGTTGAGTGTTTTGGCTCTAGCAATCCAGCTACCGATGTGGAAACCATCGCGATGGCAGCCCATTTCTTGAAAGAAATTGGCATCCAAGGTGTCAAACTACACCTCAATACGCTTGGAAATCCTGAGAGCCGTGCGGCTTATCGTCAAGCCTTGATTGACTATTTGACACCGCTCAAGGAGACCTTGTCTAAGGATAGCCAGCGTCGCTTGGAGGAAAACCCTCTCCGTGTCTTGGACTCTAAGGAAAAAGAAGACAAGGTGGCAGTGGAGAATGCACCGTCTATCTTGGATTTCCTTGATGAAGAAAGCCAAGCTCATTTTGATGCGGTGCGTCAGATGTTGGAAAATCTTGGGGTAGACTATATCATCGATACCAATATGGTGCGTGGTCTGGACTACTACAACCACACCATTTTCGAGTTTATCACTGAGATCGAGGGCAATGACTTGACCGTCTGTGCGGGTGGTCGTTACGATGGTTTGGTTGCCTACTTTGGTGGTCCTGAAACTGCTGGCTTTGGTTTTGGACTTGGTGTAGAGCGCCTGCTTCTCATTCTTGAAAAGCAAGGTGTGGCCCTCCCTATCGAAAATGCCCTAGATGTCTATATTGCAGTCTTGGGAGAAGGAGCAAATGTTAAGGCCTTGGAATTGGTACAGGCTCTTCGCCAACAAGGTTTCAAAGCAGAGCGTGATTACCTCAACCGTAAGCTCAAAGCTCAGTTCAAGTCAGCCGATGTCTTTGCGGCTAAGACCCTCATCACTCTAGGTGAGAGCGAAGTCGAAAGCGGACAAGTGACGGTCAAGAACAACCAAACACGAGAAGAAGTGCAAGTATCACTTGATGCTATCAGCCAAAACTTCTCAGAAATCTTTGAAAAATTAGGCTTTTAATAGTAGATAAACTGGTCAGGATTTTACTCCTGACCTTTTTCTTTTGCAAAATGACAAAAATCATAAACTTTTTGACAAATATGCTTGTCAAAAGGAGAAAGATGTGTTACAATATAATCAAGTTAAGAGAAAAGGAGCAGGGAACGATTATGTGGGCATTAGGATTTGTACCTCTTGTGATTATGTTTTATCTCTATCATACCCAAAGGGTCAAGAAATTAGAGAATAAAATCAAAAGAATTGAGCAAAAACAGAAAGGAAATAAAGAAATGTCAAGATTATTAAAAGAATTGATTGGGAAAACACCGACAATCGTTGGACAAGTTTTTGGAACAGATAACTGGGAAGTTGTAGATGTAGATGAGGAATGGGTCAAGCTACGTCGTGTTAATAAAAAAGGAAAAGAAAAATTCAAACTACAACGCATTGAGGATATCCAGACAGTTGAATTTGACGGAGAGTAGGTGTGTAACATGCAACTTAAAAATCGTCTAAAAGAGCTTCGAGCTCGCGATGGTCTCAATCAAACCGAACTAGCTAAGCTAGCAGAGGTTTCCAGACAGACCATTAGCCTACTAGAACGGGATGAGTACACCCCGTCCATTATCATTGCCCTGAAAATATCTCAAATTTTCAACGAAACAGTCGAATCGGTATTTCGCTTGGAGGAGGATGAGTGATGAACATGTATAGAGTGGTTTATTATATGAGTGTTCTTGCCCTTATTGTGAATGCCTTGGCTATGATTGGAACATTACTGGGTTGGTTCTATTTTGTTGAAAGTAAGTATTTGTTTTGGATTAACTTAGTCCTCTTGTCCATTTTCAATCGGTTGAAGAAAAAGGAGAAAGATGATGAACAAGTATAAAGTAATCTATTATGTAGTTGCCATAGCTCTATTAGTCAGCGTGTTTCTACTGATTGGGATGGACCTAGGCTGGTTTAGTCCCTATCAAAGTGACAAATTTGTTTGGGCCTATTTTGCCCTCATACCAGTAATTGAATGGATTGAAAAGAAATCAAAAAATCTAGCAAGTGAAAAAGGAGAATGAATATGAAAGAGTTTTTAGCAGGTTTTCAAGTAGATACTGAGAACAAAGAACTTGCAGGTGTCTGTGCAGGTTTAGGAAATTATTTTAATATCAAGACTAACGTCATCCGTTTAGTAGCAATTTTGCTGTTTCTTTCGTCAACAGAGTTTGGGATTTTAACAGTCATCCTATATGCTTATCTAGCAGGCTGGCTTGGGAGAGATCCTTTAGGAGAAGGGGCGAAAAAAGCAAGAAACCAAGCTATTCTCTTGTTTGCTGTTTGTTTGATTTTAGTATCACTTGGAACAGAGGGTTTGACAGCAATTTATGAATCAGGTAAAGCCTTTGGTCAGTGGTTAGTTGGATTGGTTTAGAAAGAGGTTGAATATGAAAAAGAATAAGAAACGTGGATTGTTATTTTTAATGTCTGTTGTCTTGGGAGGTTTCTTGGGCGGTTTTGTAGGGATGTTTAAGGCTGCTACCGAATCCCACGAAATTATTTTAGATGTAAAAGTCTTGATACCCTGGATATCAGCTATTTGTTTACTGATAGGTTTCATTAGCATTCTTTTGACGTTCAATTTCTTAAAGAAAAGCAGAAAATTTCACTCCTTGTATCAAGAGGAAATGGATGATGATCTGAATGAAAGCTATTATGTGCAAATGTATCGAAATCTCGAGTTTGGAACCATTGCTTTTAATATTGCAAGCGTAGCAATTTCATTGTCTATTTTTCTCTCATTAAATGAAGTGGTTATATTGCATACAGATCACCAAACATTTTCCCTCTCTTTCTTAGTCTTTGTGCTATCCTTAGTCGCTCAAAAATCTCTTTTTAAAACCATTTCGATTGTTCGTCAGTTTGATTTGGCTCTTTTCTCTACACCAAAGGATGTCTTAGATTATGTCAATTCTTACGATGAAGGGGAGCGCCAGGCTAATTTGGAACAGAGTTTTCGAATTTTATTCCAATTACACCAATATGTCTTACCAGCCTTATATGTTTTTCTTATTATCATTTCTTTCTTGACAGGAGAGATTCAGTTACTAGCTTTCTTGCTTGTCGGAGCAATCCATATTTATATCAATGTGATGCAGTTACCTATGGTAAAACGCTATTTCAAATAAAGGAGTTTCTATGATTCGTGTTGAAAATGTAAGTAAAAGTTTTGGGAGCAAAAACGCTCTTCACCAGATTTCTTTTGAGATTAAGGAGGGTGAAATCTTTGGTTTTCTTGGTCCCTCTGGCTCAGGTAAAACAACCATGATCAATGTCTTAACAGGACAGTTGGCTGCAGATCAAGGTAAAACAATTTTGTTAGGTAAGAATTCTCAAGATTTAACCTCAAATGATTTGGAACAAATTGGTATTGTGAGTGATGGCAGTGGTTTTTATGAAAAGATGAGTCTTTATAAAAATCTTCTCATCTACGCTAAGTTATATGGTCTCAAGTCAGATAGAGTAGTTCAGGTGCTTCAACAGGTTGGATTGGCAGATGCTAAAGATATTATTGCAGAAAAGTTATCTACTGGAATGAAACAACGAATGTTCTTGGCTCGTGCCCTTCTGAATGCTCCTAAGATTCTCTTTTTAGATGAGCCAACCAGTGGTTTAGACCCTACAACATCTAAGATGATTCATACCCTACTTCAAGAATTAAAGCAGGCGGGGACAACTATCTTTCTGACCACGCATGATATGCATGAAGCAACTCTGCTTTGTGATCGCTTATCTCTTTTGAATAAGGGAAACTTAATAGAGTATGGAAGTCCACAAGATATTATCCAGAAGTACCATGTGGATAAGAAAGTACGTGTGGTTTATAATGATGGACGAGAACAGATAGTTCCATTTGAAGAATTGCCACATTTAGACACGACAGATTTGATGGTGGTTCACTCTTGTGAGCCGACTTTAGAAGAAATCTTTATCAGATTGACAGGAGAAAAGTTAGATGTTTAGAAAATTAAATGCCCTACTATGGTTAAGATTACAAGTCCTTATTAGCAATTCATCTTTGTTGGCGACTCTATTGTTGCCTTTTGGACTGACTGTTTTATATAATGAATTTTTAAATAAGAATGGACAATTGAGCCTATTTTTTCTATCTGCTAGCTTGACGATGGTCTTGAGCATGGGAAGTGGTTATATGGTATCGATTATGATGGCAGAAGATAAGGAAAAACGAAATCTTAAATCACTCCTCCTAAGTGGTGTGACAGCAACAGAATATACTTTCAGTATGCTCGTTCTCCCTATTCTGATAATGTTACTTGCTATGATTGTGCTTCCCATCTATCTTAAAGTAGATCTATCAGGTTATTTATTTGCCTACGTTATCTATTTGCTCCTAGCAACTATTAGTATTATTTTTCTCAACCTTCTAATCGGTGCGGTGTCAGATACTCAATCTAAAGCGCAAGTTTATAGTATCTTCCCTATGTTAATTGTCTCTTTTTTACCTATGATTGCTTCTCAAAATGATACGGTTCAAAAAGTGTTGGATTATTCGTTCATCGGTCCTATTGTAAATCTTTTAAATAAAAAAGGTGGGGAAATATCTTTTTCTAATATCGGCATGTTACTTGCCTGGGTACTTGTGTTAGGAATAGCAAACCTCTTTGTATTGAAAAACAGTTATAAAGCAAGATAGGAGAACTTTATGAAACTACTTAAAAACCTTGGCTGGTTTCTTCTAGCCATTCTATCCTTTTACTTTATCTATGGTCTGGTTCAGAGCATGGCGCTGTCAGCTCTTGGACTAGGGGCTTCAATCTTTGGAGTCTTACCACTTTATGTCGCCCTGTCAGGGGCCTATGTTTATGGAGTTTACAGATGGTATCAGACAGAAAAGGTTAGCATCCAGACGACTGCTTTTAATCGTTATATCTGGTTGCCTGCTCTGGTTTTGCTAGTGGCGATTACAGCCCAGTTCTTTTTACCAGATGATCCGTCTGTCAATCAACAAATTGTATCACAGCTGACAGTTGCTCAGCCTGTCTTTGGTTTCTTTATGGTAGTGGTCTTTGCTCCTCTGACGGAAGAACTTATTTTTAGAGGAATGCTGGCACGCTATCTATTTCCTAAGCAGGACAACAGCAAACAAACTCTGATTTTCCTTCTGGTATCCAGTGTTCTGTTTGCCTTGATTCATTCTCCAGGAACTTTGCAACAGTTTTTAGTTTATGCTAGTCTAGGATTGAGTTTGGGTCTGGCTTATGTAAGTCGAAAAGGTCTTCTTTACAGTATTTCTCTCCACGCTTTGAATAATTTAGTCGGCTTTTTGATGATTCTCATGCTATAATAGATTCAGGAGGTCACATGAAACGAGTAATTTTATTAGCAGTGATTCAGGCAGTCGTTCTATTTTTCATCATTGGAGCGCTAGCTTATGCCTTCAAAGGCGATTTCTTTTATAGCCATCTAGCAGTGGTCTTTGCCCCTATTGCTGGTATCTGGCGTTTTGGGACAGCTTATACGACGGAAATCGTCTTGCCTCGAAAGGCAGCCGAAATCGCTGAAAAGCGTAAAGCAGGCAAAAATTCAAAATAAAAGAGTCCGGTGAACTTCATCGGATTTTTGTATGGGCGTTAATTTTTAGGGACTTTACTTGATTTTTAAAGTCAGGCAAACTTTTCTGCTGATTTTCATGAAGAGCCTGCGCTTTTATGGTAAAATAGTAACAGAATAAAAGAGGAGAGAAACAATGAAACGTAGTATGTATGCTGGTCGTGTTCGTGAGGAACACATCGGACAAGAAATGACCTTGAAAGGATGGGTTGGCCGTCGTCGTGACCTTGGTGGTTTGATCTTTATCGACCTTCGTGACCGTGAAGGAATCATGCAGTTGGTTATCAACCCTGAAAAAGTATCTGCAGAGGTCATGGCAACAGCTGAAAGCCTTCGTAGCGAATTTGTCATCGAGGTGACAGGTCAGGTCGCTGCGCGTGAGCAAGCCAATGATAAGTTGCCAACTGGTGCAGTTGAGTTGAATGTAACAGCTCTGACAGTGCTTAATACAGCTAAGACAACCCCATTTGAGATTAAGGATGGCATTGAGGCCAATGACGATACACGTTTGCGTTACCGTTACCTTGACCTTCGTCGTCCAGAAATGTTGGAAAATCTTAAACTTCGTGCTAAGGTGACTCACTCTATTCGCAACTACTTGGATGAGTTGGAGTTTATCGACGTGGAGACACCATTCCTTTCTAAGTCAACTCCTGAAGGGGCGCGTGACTACTTGGTGCCATCTCGTGTTAATAAAGGGCATTTCTATGCTCTTCCTCAAAGTCCACAAATCACTAAGCAGTTATTGATGAATGCTGGTTTTGACCGTTACTACCAAATCGTCAAATGTTTCCGTGATGAGGACTTGCGTGGAGACCGCCAGCCTGAGTTTACCCAGGTCGACTTGGAAACGTCTTTCCTTACTGAGCAAGAAATCCAAGATATCACAGAAGGCTTGATTGCGCGCGTGATGAAGGAAACCAAGGGTATCGAAGTAACGTTGCCATTCCCTCGTATGAAATACGATGATGCCATGGCTCTTTACGGTTCTGATAAACCTGATACCCGTTTTGACATGTTGCTTCAGGACTTAACAGAAGTTGTCAAAGGTGTAGACTTTAAAGTCTTTTCAGAAGCACCTGCTGTAAAAGCCATTGTGGTCAAAGGAGCTGCGGACAACTACTCACGTAAAGACATCGATAAGATGACAGAAGTAGCCAAACAGTACGGTGCCAAAGGTCTTGCTTGGGTCAAGGTGGTTGATGGAGAATTAAACGGACCCGTTGCTAAGTTCTTGACTGGCATCCAAGCAGAATTGACAACAGCGCTTGCTCTTGAAGATAAGGATTTGGTTCTCTTTGTGGCAGATACGCTTGAAGTGGCGAATGCAACGCTCGGTGCCCTTCGTGGACGTATTGCCAAAGAGCTTGGCTTGATTGATAACGATAAATTTAACTTCCTTTGGGTGGTTGACTGGCCAATGTTTGAATGGTCTGAAGAAGAAGGTCGTTACATGAGCGCCCACC
The DNA here is from genome assembly GCF_001072315.1 of Streptococcus pseudopneumoniae. Classification (GTDB taxonomy): domain Bacteria; phylum Bacillota; class Bacilli; order Lactobacillales; family Streptococcaceae; genus Streptococcus; species Streptococcus pseudopneumoniae_R. Next base: position 24,305 of record NZ_JVLI01000154.1, read on the forward strand.
ATCCATTTACCCTTCCACAGGAAGAGACTGCTCACGAATTAGAAGGTGATTTGGCTAAGGTTCGTGCCATTGCTTACGATATCGTATTGAACGGTTATGAGCTTGGTGGTGGTAGCCTTCGTATCAACCAAAAAGACCTTCAAGAGCGTATGTTCAAGGCTCTTGGGTTCTCAGCTGAGGAAGCAAATGACCAGTTTGGCTTCCTTCTTGAAGCCATGGACTATGGTTTCCCACCACACGGTGGTTTGGCTATCGGGCTTGACCGATTTGTTATGTTGCTTGCTGGAGAAGAAAATATCCGTGAAGTCATTGCCTTTCCTAAGAACAACAAGGCAACTGATCCAATGACACAAGCTCCTTCAACAGTAGCTCTCAAACAACTAGAGGAACTCAGCTTACAAGTAGAAGAAGATGAAACAAGCAAAACGAATTAAGCGGTGGCGCTATTATCTGCGCCGCTTTGCTCATCAGATAAAAATTTTACGTGTCTTACAAAGCATCTCTCGCGAAAAATATGATGAGAAGATTTCGGCCTCTCTGGTCTATGGATTTCTATCAGCAGTAGCGGTCAATTTCTTTTTCCAACCAGGGCATGTGTATTCGAGTGGTGCGACAGGTCTGGCACAGATTATCTCTGCCTTGAGTAATCACTGGTTTGGTTTTCATATTCCGATTTCGCTAACCTTCTACGCCATTAACTTCCCTTTGATGGTCTTAGCTTGGTATCAGATTGGTCATAAATTCACTGTCTTTACCTTTATCACGGTGTCCATGAGTTCCTTTTTTATCCAGTTTGTCCCTGTGGCAACCTTGACGGAGGATCCCATTATCAATGCCCTTTTTGGGGGCGTTGTTATGGGCTTGGGGATTGGTTTTGCTCTTCGCAACAATATCTCCAGTGGTGGGACGGATATCGTCAGTTTGACCATTCGCAAGAAAACAGGTAAGAATGTCGGTAGTATTTCTTTCTTGGTAAATGGGACCATCATGCTGATAGCAGGTTTGACCTTTGGTTGGAAATACGCTCTCTACTCTATGATTACCATCTTTGTCTCTAGCCGTGTGACAGATGCGGTCTTTACCAAGCAAAAACGCATGCAGGCCATGATTGTGACCAATCATCCAGATAAGGTAATTGAGAAAATCCATAAAAAATTGCACCGCGGAGCAACCATGATCCACGATGCAGAAGGAACCTATAATCACGAGAGAAAGGCAGTTTTAATTACTGTCATTACACGTGCAGAGTTTAATGAATTTAAACAGATTATGACACAAGTGGATCCAGGGGCCTTTGTCTCTGTATCAGAGAATGTTCATATTTTGGGACGATTCGTTGAAACAGAAAATTAGTGATAAAAAAACCAGCGCGAGCTGGTTTTTATTTTTCAATAATTTTGTGGGCGATTAACTGGCGGTAGCAGATTTGCCTATTTTCTTTAGAATCATTGATGATGCAGAGAATAGTTTCTAAAGAAGTACGTCCGAGGGCTAGGCTATTGATATCTATATAGGCTGCCAAATTGAGCTTAGGATTAACCGAGTCAAAGCTGAGAACAGGGACATCCAGTTGGTGCTTAGCGATGTAGTCACAGACCCCTTCAGCTAGGAGGCTATCGGTTGTGATGATAGCATCAATTTGTGGATCGTGCTTGAATAATCGCTTGCTAAATTTATAGCCCTTTTCTTCCAGAAACTCGTCTGCAAAGTAGATGCGATTGGTGTCAGTGGTAAGGTTGTAATGTTTAAGCGCCTGTTCATAGCCTGTTAAACGGTCTTTGGTCACGAAGAGCTTTTTACTTCCTCCGATAAAGGCAATGCGTTTGCAGCCTTTTTTGATGAAATATTCGGTTGCATCAAAACCAGCTTGAACATTGTCGTTGTCGACAAGTGGGATGAAAGGAGATAGAGATTTACCTAAGATAAGGAAGGGGAACTGTTCTTCTGCGACGAGTTTTACGAGAGGGTCTTCTTCTTGGGCATAGAGAAAGATTAGCCCATCTACACGCTTGCCGTAGACCATTTGTGAAATAGCGTTGAGACGCTCTTTTTCATCTTTCCCTGTTGCTATCTGAATGGCATAGTGGTTTTCAGATGCGACTTGAGAGATGCCACGTAGAACCGATGGAAAGAAAGGATTCTGGTAGAAGGCGTCTGAGTCATCAGGAAGAACTAAGCCGATAACTTGGGTATAACTGCTTACTAAACTACGAGCGTTGAGGTTGGGGTGGTAATTGAGCTCCTTCATTGCCTTGCGAACACGTTTTTTTGTTTCGTCGCTAATGGTTGATTTATTTTGAATAACACGGGTTACGGTTGAAGGCGAAACACCAGCAGCCTTGGCCACGTCTTTAATCGTAACGGGCATAAAAATCTCCTATTTATGGTAATCTGGATCACGGAAATGCGTTTTATAAAAAATAGTGACCAGATACAGAACAAAAAGAATGTTTTGTACAGTGATGAGAGTTGTCATATTTTGGCCAAATAATCCCAAAATAAGCGTAATCAGAGTCGGCAATCCTAAACAGTTCAAGATAAAATGGTAGCACTCTTTAAAGGTTCTAAATGAAAAGAGGCGTGATTTCTTAGTGATATAAAGGAGAAGACTAGCCCCTAGAGAGACGATAAAGAAATTCAAACCAAAGAGGAAGCTTGCACCGAGAACTAGGAAGAGACTGATATAGACACGATTCTGCTGGTACCAGTCTTTAGAAATCGCTTGGGTCAAGCTGTCTTTGTTTTTGAAACTCTCAGTCTGAATCGCTCGGTAAGAGATACGGGTCAATTCCTTGCTTGCCTTGCTGATGACGAGCTCATTCGTATCGAAATGTAGTTGCAAGTCCTTAGGTAATTCCTTGCTTTGACTTGGACCGATCACAATAGAAGGCGCTTGACTAGCTGTTCCTGTATAAGTTAATTTGCCATCAACAATTGTAGCATGTTCAGAGAGATCTTGTACAACCTTATCTGTCAATGGTTCATAGACATTATCGATAAAGGTTTCTAGCGGATAAGTCTCCTGCGAGCTGTTTTGGATGGCAATAGGTACCATAGATAAGCTGATAAGGAAGATACTGGTAAAGAGAAGCTGAAACCAGTTGAGCCCGAAACGTTTGGACAGGGGCTTACGAAATCCCCAAATACTTGAAAAATAGGAAAATGGATATGGAAGCATAGGTATCTTTCTAAAAGGTGTTTTCTATATGAGTATTATTATATAGAGAAATGCGCTTTATTTCAAGTCTAGGAGAAAAATTGCTTGTCACAAGGATAGTTTTATAGTCACAAGCTTCAAAATGAAAAAGGGTGGCGGGGATATATTATCCCTTGTCGCCACCACTTGTAAGTCCTGAAACAAAGTTCTTTTGTAGGAAGAAGAAGAGAATACAGATTGGAAGGGCGATGAGGATAGCACCTGCTGAGAAGTAGGCAATCTTCAAGTTTTTCACATTGCTGACGAAGGTTTGGAGACCTACGGCAACAGTAAAGTATTCTTTCTCACGAAGCAAGAAACTAGAGAGGATGTAGTCCCCGAAAGGTCCCATAAAGGCCCAGAGAGCTTGTACAGCAACCATTGGGCGAACAAGTGGAAGAACAATTTGCCAGAAGCGGCGGAAGTGTCCTGCACCGTCTAGTTTTGCAGATTCGTCTAGAGACATTGGCACTGTATCGAAGTAGCCTTTCATGAGCCAAGCATTCATCGGGATACCTCCACCAACGTAGAGGAAGATGAGGAACCAGCTGTGGTTAAGGGCGTTCAACATAAGCGCCATAACGAAGAAGGCTGTCAAAGCGGCCATAGTTGGCACCATTTGGATAATCAAGAAGAAGACCAAACTTTGTTTACGAGCCAAGAAGTTGTAACGGCTGTAAGCATAACCAGCAAGTACGATAATACTTGTTTGAACAGCCATGGTAATCAAGGCGATGATCAAGGTATTGAGATACCAAGTACCGTACAAGGTTTCAGTGAAGAGGCCCTTAAAGTTATCAAAATTGAGGTCGATGTTAGTATCTAGTTTAAAGGCTGAGACGTTACCTGCTTTAAAGGCTGACATGATGGTAATCAACAGTGGGTAGATAATCACGATTGAAAGGCCAATCAGGTAAAGGTAAGTAAGGGTTTGAGTCAGTCTACGTTTGAGTTTAATTGAGTTATTCATCTTAGACATCCTCCATATCAAATGCGTGTAGTTTCTTGAATGCGATCATAGAGATTGAGATGACAATGATAGAGATAATCAAGGTAACAGCTGCCGCCATTGAGTATTGAGGAGATGTACCTGTTGTCAAACGGTAGATCCATGAGATCAAGATATCGGTTGAACCAGCTCCACCTCCGACACTACCAGGTCCTCCACCATTGAAGAGGTACATGATAGAGAAGTTGTTAAAGTTGAAGGTGTATTGGCTGATCAAAGTAGGTGCCGCAACGGCCAAGATCATTGGGAAAGTGATGTTGCGGAATTTTTGCCAAGCATTGGCACCGTCAATATAAGCTGCTTCGTAAAGGTCGTTAGGAATAGATTGCAAGATACCTAAAGTCAAAACGTAGATGTATGGGAATCCAAGCCAACCTTGCATCATAATCAAGGCAATTTTTGTCCAAGTTGGATCTGTTTTCCAAGGAATAAGAGCACCATCAAGGAAAGGAAGGAATTTAGCCAAGATTGGCAAGACTTGAGTGTTGATAGCACCGACACTATCATTAAACATGTTTGAGAATGTCAAGATAGTGATGAAGGCTGGAACAGCCCAAGGAAGAAGGAAAATAACACCAAAGATACGTTTTCCTTTGATAAATGGTTGGTTAGCAATGATAGCTGTGAAGATACCGATTACGATTTGTAAAGTAGAAGCTGCCAAAGCCCAGATGATAGTCCAAGAAAGAACGGCACCGAAGGCAGAACGGAAGGTACTCAAACTCCAGATGTTCGTAAAGTTCGTCAAACCAACCCAGTCCAACAATTTGTTTGGTGGCAAGTGTTGGAAGTCGTAGTTGGTAAAGGCGATCATCAAGGTTACGATAACTGGGAAGATGATCGCAAAAGTCATGGCAACATAAGATGGAATGATCAAGAGGTAAGGGAAGCCATTTTCATAGATTCCTTTGACCATTTCTTTAAAGGTAAGCGCTACTGGTATGCCATTGTTAATGTGTTTGGCAGTTGTATGTGCATCTTTGATATTTGCGAAATAAAAGAGTATATAAACAACTACAAAGATTAAATGGAAGGCACCACGAATCAGCATAAAGAGGGAATTGTCACGACCTGGTTTGTCACCAAGAGTGATGAGATTGCTCAATTCAGGGGCGGCAAGTGCTAGGAAATAAAGGACAAATACGATGGTTACACCAAGGAAGATAAAACCTTTGGCTTTTTGTTTATTGTAAATCTGTCCTAACCCAGGAATGATAGACAGCAGGGCTGCTTTACTAGGTTGTTGCTTTTCCATAATAACTCCTTTCATAGGATACTGGTTTCTAGATAAAACCTAAACTATTTGTGTTTTTGTTGATAAATTCAAAGGGGGATTTGATTTCCACCCCCCTTGAACAAATTTCTTATTCACCAAATTTTTGTTTGATTGTTTCTTTGATCAATGTTACAGCATCGTTAGCTGCTGTTTTAGCATCTTTCTTACCACTTACAGCATCAAAGAGCATATTTTTCGCTGGATCCCAAACTGCAGACATTTGAGAGATATTTGGCATTGGTTGAGCGTTCTTGAACTGTTTGATAACAGCAGTTGTCAACTCATCGTTTTTACCTTCAGCGTATGAACGAGCCTCAGTGTTAGCTGGGATTTCGTTAGTCTTATCGTATAATACTTTTTGTTGTTCAGTTGAAACAAGGAAGTCTACAAATTTTTGAGAAGCTTCAAGGTTCTTAGTGGCTTGAGGGATGACCCAAGCTTTTCCACCACCAAATGCAGCATATTCTTTTCCGTTTGGAAGAGTTGGGATAGTCGCAACACCGTAGTTTACTTTAGCATCTTTGAAGGCTTGGGCTTTCCAAGGTCCGTCGATGATAGCAGCTGTTTTACCTTCTTGGAATTGAGTTTGGATTAAGTTGCCAGCACCTTCCGTATCTTGCATACCTTTAGGCCATTTTTCATACCAAGATTTAGCGTACTCTATACCTTTGATAGCGCCGTCGTTGGCAAGACCGATATCTTTAGCGTCTTTACCGTTTTGTCCGAATACATAAGCTCCGTTACCAGCAAGAAGTCCGTATGCATAGTAGAAGTTTGTCCAGTCAGCTAGGAAAGCAGAAGTTTTTCCATCTTCTCCAGCGAAGGCATATTTGCTATCTTTAGCAAGGTTTTCTAAGTCAGCAAAAGTTTTTGGAGCTTCTTTTATCAAGTCTTTGTTGTAGTACATAACAAGTGACTCGATAACGGCAGGAGCACCGTAAACTTTACCATTAGCAGCTGTTACAAGAGATTTAGTTGTGTCGTCTGTTTTAGCACCATCGCTCAATTTCACTTCTGAAAGTTGTCCGTCAGAACCAAGGCTACCTACACGGTCGTATGGAGCCATCATAATATCAGGGACATTACCAGATTGGTTGTCAAGAGAAAGTTTATCAAGACCTCCTAGAGCATCACCAGTTTTAAGAGTGATTTTTACTCCAGCTTCTTTTTCATAAGCTTTAGCAACCTCTTCAATATAGCTCTTATATCCCTCGTCTACATATACAGTGAGTTCTTTGGCTTCAGATGAACCAGAATCAGCAGGCTTATCAGCAGTTTTGCTTCCGCAAGCTACCAAAAGCAAGCTAGCAAGTGTAACAGTTCCAAGCACAGCAGTGCTCTTCATGAATTTAGATGACATAGTGTATTCCTCCTAAAGAATAACAAATTTTATAATGAGGAAACGCAAACGTTTTCCTTTATGGGACTAGTATAGCACAAATAGAAAACGGTTGCAAGTGTTTTTTGTAAAAATTTTAAAAAAATTTCACGGAAAGGGTAAGCGTTTTATTTGCTTATAATAGAAGAAAAGTCAGAAAATATATTTTCATGCTTTTACTGAAATTATTTAGGGAAACGATTGCCTAGATTTTGAACAAAAATAAATTGCTCTAGACCAAAAGTAGGCTAAGTTGAGCCTTCTATTTGTAGTTGAAGAAGATTTTGTAAATAGAAAAGAAAAATGTATATGTATACATAAAGAAGGACAAGTTTTTTTAAAAAAATAATCAAAAAGTTTCTTAAAAACGCTTGCATTTGTCGGAAAAATACGCTATAATTATCTTAACGCAAACGTTTGCGCCCAAAAATGAAAATTTAAACTACAAATACACGAGGTGTTGTTTATGAAAAAACGTCAAAGTGGTGTGTTGATGCACATCTCTTCTCTCCCAGGAGCCTACGGAATCGGATCATTTGGTCAAAGCGCTTACGACTTCGTTGATTTCTTGGTTCGTACAAAACAACGTTACTGGCAGATCCTTCCATTAGGAACAACTAGTTACGGAGATTCTCCTTACCAGTCTTTCTCAGCCTTCGCAGGAAATACTCATTTTATCGATTTGGATATCTTGGTGGAGCAAGGTTTGTTGGAAGCAAGTGACCTTGAAGGAGTTGACTTTGGTAGCGATGCGTCTGAAGTTGACTATGCTAAGATTTACTATGCACGTCGTCCTCTTTTAGAAAAAGCGGTGAAACGTTTCTTTGAAGTCGGAGATGTTAAAGATTTTGAGAAATTTGCTCAAGACAACCAATCATGGCTTGAGCTCTTTGCTGAGTATATGGCTATCAAAGAGCATTTTGAAAATCTTGCTTGGACTGAATGGCTAGATGCAGATGCTCGTGCTCGTAAAGCTTCAGCACTTGAAAGCTACCGTGAGCAATTGGCAGACAAGTTGGTTTATCACCGTGTGACTCAGTACTTCTTCTTCCAACAATGGTTGAAATTGAAAGCTTATGCTAACGACAACCACATTGAAATCGTTGGGGACATGCCAATCTACGTAGCGGAAGATTCAAGCGATATGTGGGCAAATCCACATCTCTTCAAAACAGATGTCAACGGTAAGGCAACTTGCATCGCAGGATGCCCACCAGATGAGTTTTCTGCAACTGGTCAGCTTTGGGGTAACCCAATCTATGACTGGGAAGCAATGGACAAAGACGGCTACAAATGGTGGATTGAACGCTTGCGTGAAAGCTTCAAAATCTACGACATCGTTCGTATCGACCACTTCCGTGGTTTTGAATCTTACTGGGAAATCCCTGCTGGTTCCGATACAGCAGCACCTGGTGAGTGGGTGAAAGGTCCTGGCTACAAGCTCTTTGCAGCCGTTAAGGAAGAACTTGGTGAGTTAAACATCATCGCTGAAGACCTTGGATTCATGACTGATGAAGTTATTGAGTTGCGTGAACGTACTGGCTTCCCAGGAATGAAGATTCTTCAATTTGCCTTCAACCCAGAAGACGAAAGTATCGATAGCCCACACTTGGCACCTGCTAACTCAGTTATGTACACAGGAACACACGATAACAACACGGTCCTTGGTTGGTACCGTAACGAGATTGATGATGCGACTCGTGAGTACATGGCTCGCTACACCAACCGTAAAGAATACGAAACAGTTCCACACGCTATGCTTCGTACAGTCTTTTCATCAGTTAGCTTCATGGCAATTGCAACTATGCAAGATTTGCTAGAATTGGATGAGACAGCTCGTATGAACTTCCCATCTACCCTTGGTGGAAACTGGTCTTGGCGTATGACTGAAGATCAATTGACACCAGCTGTCGAGGAAGGTTTGCTTGACTTGACAACAATCTATCGACGAATTAATGAAAATTTGGTAGAATTAAAGAAATAATACAATATCAGGAGACACCTTAAACATGTTATCACTACAAGAATTTGTACAAAATCGTTACAATAAAACCATTGCAGAATGTAGCAATGAAGAGCTTTACCTTGCTCTTCTTAACTACAGCAAGCTTGCAAGCAGCCAAAAACCAGTCAACACTGGTAAAAAGAAAGTTTACTATATCTCAGCTGAGTTCTTGATTGGTAAACTCTTGTCAAACAACTTGATCAACCTTGGTCTTTACGACGATGTCAAAAAAGAACTTGCTGCTGCAGGTAAAGACTTGATCGAAGTTGAAGAAGTTGAATTGGAACCATCTCTTGGTAATGGTGGTTTGGGACGTTTGGCTGCCTGCTTTATCGACTCAATTGCGACTCTTGGTTTGAATGGTGACGGTGTTGGTCTGAACTACCACTTTGGTCTTTTCCAACAAGTTCTTAAAAACAACCAACAAGAAACAATTCCAAATGCATGGTTGACAGAGCAAAACTGGTTGGTTCGCTCAAGCCGTAGCTACCAAGTACCATTTGCAGACTTTACTTTGACATCAACTCTTTACGATATTGATGTTACTGGTTATGAAACAGCAACTAAAAACCGCTTGCGTTTGTTTGACTTGGATTCAGTTGATTCTTCTATTATTAAAGATGGTATCAACTTTGACAAGACAGATATCGCTCGCAACTTGACTCTTTTCCTTTACCCAGACGATAGCGATAAACAAGGTGAATTGCTCCGTATCTTCCAACAATACTTCATGGTTTCAAACGGTGCTCAATTGATCATCGACGAAGCAATCGAAAAAGGAAGCAACTTGCATGACCTTGCTGACTACGCTGTTGTACAAATCAACGATACTCACCCGTCAATGGTTATTCCTGAATTGATCCGTCTTTTGACTGCACGTGGTATCGAGCTTGACGAAGCAATCTCAATCGTTCGTAGCATGACTGCCTACACTAACCACACAATCCTTGCTGAAGCCCTTGAAAAATGGCCTCTTGAATTCTTGCAAGAAGTGGTTCCTCACTTGGTACCAATCATCGAAGAATTAGATCGTCGTGTGAAAGCAGAATACAAAGATCCAGCTGTTCAAATTATCGATGAGAGCGGACGTGTTCACATGGCTCACATGGATATCCACTACGGATACAGTGTTAACGGGGTTGCAGCACTTCACACTGAAATCTTGAAAAATTCTGAGTTGAAAGCCTTCTACGACCTTTACCCAGAAAAATTCAACAACAAAACAAACGGTATCACTTTCCGTCGTTGGCTCATGCATGCTAACCCAAGACTATCTCACTACTTGGATGAGATTATTGGAGAAGGTTGGCACCATGAAGCAGATGAGCTTGAAAAACTCTTGTCTTATGAAGACAACGCAGCTGTCAAAGAAAAATTGGAAAGCATCAAGGCTCACAACAAACGTAAATTGGCTCGTCACTTGAAAGAACACCAAGGTGTGGAAATCAATCCAAACTCTATCTTTGATATCCAAATCAAACGTCTTCACGAGTACAAACGCCAACAAATGAACGCTTTGTACGTCATCCACAAATACCTTGACATCAAAGCTGGTAACATCCCTGCTCGCCCAATCACAATCTTCTTTGGTGGTAAAGCAGCTCCAGCCTACACAATTGCTCAAGACATCATCCACTTGATCCTCTGCATGTCAGAAGTTATTGCTAACGATCCAGCAGTAGCTCCACACTTGCAAGTAGTTATGGTTGAAAACTACAACGTTACTGCAGCAAGCTTCCTTATCCCAGCATGTGACATCTCAGAACAAATCTCACTTGCTTCTAAAGAAGCTTCAGGTACTGGTAACATGAAATTCATGTTGAACGGAGCTTTGACTCTTGGTACTATGGACGGTGCTAACGTGGAAATCGCTGAGTTGGTTGGAGATGAAAACATCTACATCTTTGGTGAAGATTCAGAAACTGTTATCGACCTTTACGATAAAGCAGCATACAAATCAAGCGAATTCTACGCTCGTGAAGCTATCAAACCATTGGTTGACTTCATCGTTAGCGATGCAGTTCTTGCAGCTGGAAACAAAGAGCGCTTGGAACGTCTTTACAATGAATTGATCAACAAAGACTGGTTCATGACTCTTCTTGACTTGGAAGACTACATCAAAGTCAAAGAGCAAATGCTTGCTGACTACGAAGACCGTGACGCATGGTTGGATAAAGTCATCGTTAACATTTCTAAAGCAGGATTCTTCTCATCTGACCGTACAATCGCTCAGTACAACGAAGATATCTGGCATTTGAACTAATACTCTTCGAAAATCTCTTCAAACCACGTCAGCTTTATCTGCAACCTCAAAGCGGTGCTTTGAGCAACCTGCGGCTAGCTTCCTAGTTTGCTCTTTGATTTTCATTGAGTATAAGATACAAGATTTATACGAATACATTTTGTAAAAAAGCGAGTTTCGATTGAAATTCGCTTTTTTTGAATGATATGGATTTGGATCAATCTTGTCTTAAAAGAAGAGAAAGCATAGACGTATTGAAGGTTTAACACTCTCTTTCAACCTTATGCTTCTTCGTAGTTGATTACCTCACATCCCTTGTATTCGCTTACATAAAGTGTTATAATATGATTATAGGAAAGAAGGTGTTTTTATGTGGAAAAAATATTTTTCAAAATATAAATGGACGGATTTATTTTGGATTTTATTTATCATTTTGACCTGCCTCTATATAGGTAACCATGATTTGTTTCCTCTCAATCATCAAGAAATCTCGCTTCGAGGGAGTTTCTGGGGATCTGTACTTGCCTTATTTCACTTGCTATTTATTGATAAGTTTATTATTTCGAATCGAAAATAAATGGAGAAGCTAAAAGCTTTAAATGTTTTAGACTTTTGGGATAGATAGTTTAAAAATTGAAATTTAAAACCGCAGATCTTCTTGAAATGCGGTTTTAAATTTCAATTATAGTACTTTCCCAACCAGAACCTCAGCCTCAATGGTAATCTCTGTCAGTTGGCTCCAGTCAATCTTGCTTTGGTCGACGTGAAAGAGGAGAGGAGTCATACTGAGTAGGGATTGAAGCTGCTCAGTTGTGATAGTCTTAGTCAGAGAGGCAGTTTGACTAGATAGGATGGTAAAGTGTTCTTGGAAATGATTTTTGATGTCTTGATTAGAGTAATCCTTGTTTGTCAGCTGGTCTTGTACCTTCTGACGGATTTCCTTGAGGTGATTTTCAGTTGGAATAACCTTTATCAAGATACCGTCTTTGGATAAAACGCGACGAAATTCTCCATAGTTTGCAGGTGAGAAGATATCAAGCAGGATATCCATGCTGGCGTCTGTTATAGGAAGACGAGCCAAGTCGCCTACAAACCAATTGACTGCCCAGTTGGGTTCACTTTTAGCAGCGATTTGGACGGAATCTTTGGAAATATCAAAGGCATAGAAGGTTTTGTCAGGATGACTTTCTTGGAGTTTGCGAGAATAGAATCCTTCGCCACAACCGATATCTAAGACTGTGGTGCTAGTGTCTGAATTTGCTAACAAGTCAGATACAGTCTCTAAGATAGCGTGGTAAAAGCCAGCTTCTAGGATTTGTTGACGGTTTTGAAAATTTTCCTTGTCGTAGTTAGTAGATTGCTTGATTTGAGGGGCTAGATTGACATAGCCAAATTTCGCCAGGTCAAAAGAATGACGGTTGCAGCACTTGAGACTAGTCTCTAGCAGAGTCAGATTTTCTTGACAGATAGGGCAGGCAAAGGCAGTCGCAGAAGCAAAACGCTGGAGTTTAGGTTTGAGATTTGTATTCATAGTTTAAGTGTATCAAAAGAGGCAAATGAAAGCAACTTTAGGATGATTTGTAATAAAATTAAATAGTAGTATAATTACTTTTCAAAGTGCCAAAATTAAATTGCTTTTATATCTAAATTGCTATATAATAATAGCTAGGAGGAAATAAGTATGTTAAAAGAAGTATTGACCGTCGCAAAAGTTGCGAAAAAATCATCACTCTTTTTAGGTGGTGTTGCATTTGGTACCCTTGGTTTGAAAATCTTGGCAAGTAAGGAAGCTAAAAAAGGTTATTCTAAAGCCTTGGCTAAGGCTTACAAGTTGAAAGACGGGCTAGACGCATCTGTTTCTGTTGTGAAGCAACATGGAGACGATGTCTTGCAAGATGCCAAATATTTGTACGAGCAAGAGAAAAAAGAAGAGCAATTAGATAGCCTTATAGGAGAATAATATGTCTTTTAAAGTGCTACATAGAGGATACCAACATATCCGACTATCATCTTCTTTTTCACTCACCTTGGATATTCAAGACTATCTTCGTTCCTTGGCGAGAGATGAAAAGGGGATTGAGTCTATCCAGTTTTACATGGATCAACAGCACTTTACTCTACGCATAAAAGAAGGCTTTTCTGTATTAGATAATGCAGAAGCCTTTTTAAAAAGAATTGATAAAGGGAAAGTTTCTGAGCTGATGACTCTTCCCATTCGTAGAGAAGAGAGTGCTTATTCTATTGTTTCAGGTGCAGCGATTAAGCGTATACTTTTTCGTAGTTTTGTGCCGTATCCTATTCGCTATATATGGACTTGTTATCAGGCTTTTGGCTATATCAGAGAAGCCTATCAAACACTAGCGCGTAAGGAACTAACGATGGAGGTCTTGGACTGTTCGGCGATTTTATTGTCCTTGTTTATGAACCAATCCAAGACGGCTAGCAATATCATGTTTATGCTTGATTTGGGGAATCATTTAGATCAGTGGTCCTTGAAAAAAACGGCAACAGATTTAGAACAAAGCCTTCTTGCAAAAGAGAGCGACGTATTCTTAGTACAGGGGGATACGATTGTTAGTATCAAGAGTTCCGATGTTCAAATAGGAGATGTTTTGGTCCTATCTCAAGGAAATGAAATTCTGTTTGATGGACAAGTAGTTTCAGGTTTAGGTATGGTCAACGAAAGTTCCTTGACGGGAGAGAGTTTTCCAGTTGAAAAAAGAGAGTCTGATTTGGTTTGTGCAAATACAGTATTAGAAACTGGAGAGTTGCGCATTCGTGTAACTGATAATCAGATGAACAGCCGGATTTTACAATTGATTGAGTTGATGAAGAAATCTGAAGAAAACAAGAAAACGAAACAACGCTATTTCATCAAAATGGCGGACAAGGTCGTTAAATATAATTTCTTGGGGGCTGGTCTGACTTACCTATTAACAGGTTCTTTTTCTAAGGCTATTTCTTTCCTATTGGTCGATTTCTCCTGCGCTTTGAAAATCTCTACTCCTGTAGCTTATTTGACAGCTATCAAGGAGGGGTTGAACCGTGAAATGGTGATTAAGGATGGAGATGTTCTAGAGAAATATCTGGAAATTGATACTTTCTTGTTTGATAAGACGGGAACAATCACAACTAGCTATCCGATAGTTGAAAAGGTGTTACCTTTTGGAGACTATAGTGAGGAAGATATTCTCAGAATTAGTGCCTGTCTTGAGGAGCACATCTATCATCCTATTGCTAATGCCATCGTCAAGCAAGCTGAGATAGAGGGAATTGAACATGAGGAAATGCATGGGAAGCTCCAATATATCGCAAGCAAGGGGATCAAATCTCATATAGATGGGCAACCAGTTCTTATTGGAAATTATGTCTTGATGCAGGATGAGCAAATTCATATCAGTTCAGAACAAAATGCTTTAATTGAAGAGTACAAGAGTCACTACAATCTCTTATTCTTGGCCTACCAGAATGAATTGATTGGAATGTTCTGTATTCATACTCCTTTGAGAAAAGAAGCAAAAGCAGCCTTGGAGAAACTTAAGGCACAAGGGAAAAAATTGATTCTGGCAACAGGGGACACCTTGGTTAGAACAGAGGAATTAGTCAAGGATTTGCCCTTTGATCAGGTCTATACAGACTTGAAACCTGATGGGAAATTTGAGTTAGTAGAGGAACTGCAGAAAGCAGGTCACACTATTTTGATGGTTGGAGATGGATTGAATGACTCAGCGGCTCTAACACTATCAGATATCGGTGTGGTGATGAATGAGAGTGCAGATATTTCTAAGCAGATGAGTGATATCTTATTGTTAGATAATCGTTTGGATTTCTTCCAAGAGTTGGATTCGCTATCATCATCTTTGCAAACACTCATCAAGAAGAATATTCAAGATACCGTTGTCGTAAATAGTAGTTTGATTGGCTTTGGCTTGTTTAATTGGCTCAGTCCTTCAAATCTCTCTATCTTACATAATCTAACAACCTTACGCATAGTCCTGCGTAGCCTGTCTATTAAAAATAGATAGATGAGAGTTATTAACAGCAAAAAGGAGTTACCTTTCTCGAGGTTAACTCCTTTGTTTATAGATAAATGTTGAATAGTTTAGTAAGTCAATACAAAGTATTTTTTCTTACCGCGACGGATAACAGTCAGTTCGTTCTCTAACTTATCTGCGTCAGTCAAGACATAGTCAAGGTCTTGGATGCGGTCGCCGTTGACGTAGATAGCTCCGTTTTGGACGTCTTCACGGGCTTGGCGTTTTGAGTTAACCATACCAGATGAGACGAGCAGTTCCACGATATTGTGATTTTCATCTGCTTGAACTTGGTAGTTTGGCACGCCACGAAGTCCTTGTTTAAGCTCTTTGACAGAAAGGTTTTTGATATTTCCTGCAAAGAGTTGTTCAGTGATGTTAAGAGCTTCTTTGTAAGCTTCTTCTCCGTGAACAAGAGTAACGACTTCACGAGCCAAGACTTTTTGTGCCAAACGTTCGTGTGGAGCTGCTTCAAATTGTTTACGGATGTCTTCAATCTCATCGAGTGACAAGAAAGTAAAGATCTTCAAGAAGCGAACAGCGTCAGCGTCCATAACGTTCATCCAGAATTGGTACATTTCGTATGGAGAAGTCTTTTCAGGATTGAGCCAGACTGCGTTTCCTTCTGATTTACCAAATTTCTTACCAGTTGCATCGGTAATCAGTGGTACAGTGATAACGTGACCAGTCTTGTCAGCCTTACGACGAAGCAATTCAGTACCAGCTGTCATATTTCCCCACTGGTCAGAACCACCAATTTGAAGCGTTACGTTGTGGTCTTGGTTAAGAACGAAGAAGTCGTAACCTTGCATGATTTGGTAAGCAAACTCAGTGTATGAAATCCCTGTTTCAATCCGTTTTTTAACAGACTCCTTGCTCATCATGTAGTTGACAGTGAAGTATTTTCCAATATCACGGAGGAAGTCAATGAAGCTGATGCTGCCAAACCAGTCGTAGTTGTTGACCATGACAGCTTTATTTTCGCCATTTTCAAAGTCAAGAAAACGAGAAAGTTGTCCTTGGATAGACTTGACCCAGCCCTCTACTGTGTCTTTTGTTTGGAGACTACGTTCAGCATCTTTGAAGGACGGATCTCCGATGAGACCTGTAGCACCGCCAACGAGCGCATAAGGTTTGTGACCTGCTAGCTGCAAGCGACGACTTGTCAAGATTGCGACAAGGTGGCCTAGGTGAAGGCTGTCAGCAGTTGGATCGTAGCCAGTATAATAAGAAACTTGACCTTCTTCTAGGGCTTTACGCAAAGCTTCTTCATCAGTCGTTTGAAAAATCAAACCACGCTCTTTTAGCTCATCAAAAATGTGCATGTGTCTTTTCTCCTTTTTAAAATTATTGTTTCTAACTATTGTATCACAAACTTGAGCAATAGCCTAGTAGAATAGGGAAGAAAGTGGCTATTTTATTGAAAGTTTCCCTTTTGTGGTATAATAGATAGAGTGAGGAAATCCATGCAAAATCAATTAAATGAATTAAAACGAAAAATGCTGGAATTTTTCCAGCAAAAACAAAAAAATAAAAAATCAGCTAGCCCTGGCAAGAAAGGCTCAAGTGTCCAAAAATCTAAATCCTTAGAGAAGCCAGCCATTTTTCCAGCTATTTTACTGAGTATAAAAGCCTTATTTAACTTACTCTTTGTACTCGGTTTTCTAGGAGGAATGTTGGGAGCTGGGATTGCTTTGGGGTACGGAGTGGCCTTATTTGACAAGGTTCGGGTGCCTCAGACAGAAGAATTGGTACATCAGGTCAAGGACATTTCTTCTATTTCAGAGATTACCTATGCAGATGGGACGGTGATTGCTTCCATAGAGAGTGATTTGTTGCGCACTTCTATCTCATCTGAGCAAATTTCGGAAAATCTGAAGAAGGCTATCATTGCGACAGAAGATGAACACTTCAAAGAACATAAGGGTGTAGTACCCAAGGCGGTGATTCGTGCGACCTTGGGGAAATTTGTAGGTTTGGGTTCCTCTAGTGGGGGTTCAACCTTGACCCAGCAACTGATTAAACAGCAGGTGGTTGGGGATGCGCCGACCTTGGCTCGTAAGGCGACAGAGATTGTGGACGCTCTTGCCTTGGAACGCGCCATGAATAAAGACGAGATTTTAACGACCTATCTCAATGTGGCTCCCTTTGGTCGAAATAATAAGGGGCAGAATATTGCAGGAGCTCAGCAGGCAGCTGAGGGGATTTTCGGTGTAGATGCCAGTCAGTTGACGGTTCCTCAAGCAGCATTTTTAGCAGGACTTCCACAGAGTCCCATTACCTACTCTCCTTATGAAAATACTGGGGAGTTGAAGAGTGATGAAGACCTAGAAATTGGCTTAAGACGGGCTAAGGCAGTTCTTTACAGTATGTATCGTACAGGTGCCTTAAGCAAGGACGAGTATTCTCAATACAAGGATTATGACCTTAAACAGGACTTTTTACCATCGGGCACGGTTGCAGGAATTTCACGAGACTATTTATACTTTACAGCCTTGGCAGAAGCTCAAGAACGTATGTATGATTATCTAGCTCAGAGAGACAATGTCTCCGCTAAGGAGTTGAAAAATGAGGCAACTCAGAAGTTTTATCGTGATTTGGCAGCCAAGGAGATTGAAAATGGTGGTTATAAAATTACTACTACCATAGACCAGAAAATTCATTCTGCCATGCAAAGTGCGGTTGCTGACTATGGCTATCTTTTAGACGATGGAACAGGTCGTGTAGAAGTAGGGAATGTCCTGATGGATAACCAAACAGGTGCTATTCTAGGTTTTGTAGGTGGTCGTAATTATCAAGAAAATCAAAATAATCATGCCTTTGATACCAAGCGCTCACCAGCTTCTACTACCAAGCCTTTGCTTGCCTACGGTATTGCTATTGACCAGGGCTTGATGGGAAGTGAAACGATTCTGTCTAACTATCCAACAAACTTTGCTAATGGCAATCCGATTATGTATGCTAATAGTAAGGGAACAGGAATGATGACCTTGGGAGAAGCTCTGAACTATTCATGGAATATCCCTGCTTACTGGACCTATCGCATGCTTCGTGAAAAGGGTGTTGATGTCAAGGGTTATATGGAAAAGATGGGCTACGAGATTCCTGAGTACGGTATTGAGAGCCTGCCGATGGGTGGTGGTATTGAAGTCACAGTTGCCCAGCATACCAATGGCTATCAGACTCTAGCAAATAATGGTCTATATCATAAAAAACATGTGATTTCTAAAATTGAAGCAGCAGATGGTAGAGTGGTGTATGAGTATCAGGATAAACCGGTTCAAGTCTATTCAAAAGCTACTGCGACAATTATGCAGGGCTTGCTGCGAGAAGTTCTATCCTCTCGTGTGACAACAACCTTCAAGACGAATCTGACTTCTTTAAATCCTACTCTGGCTAATGCAGATTGGATTGGGAAGACTGGTACAACCAACCAAGACGAAAATATGTGGCTCATGCTTTCGACACCTAGATTAACCCTAGGTGGCTGGATTGGGCATGATGATAATCATTCACTGTCACGTAGAGCAGGTTATTCTAATAACTCTAATTACATGGCTCATCTGGTAAATGCGATTCAGCAAGCCTCCCCAAGTATTTGGGGGAGCGAGCGCTTTGCTTTAGATCCTAGTGTCGTAAAATCCGAAGTCTTGAAATCAACAGGTCAAAAACCAGGGAAGGTTTCTGTTGAAGGAAAAGAGGTAGAGGTCACAGGTTCGACTGTTACCAGCTATTGGGCTAATAAGGCAGGAGCGCCAACGACCAGTTATCGCTTTGCTATTGGTGGAAGTGATGCGGATTATCAGAATGCTTGGTCTAGCATCGTGGGGAGTCTACCAACTCCATCAAGCTCCAGCAGTTCAAGTAGTAGCTCAAGTGCTACACGACCTTCTGCTTCAAGGACGAGACGATAAGTTCTATGAACTGTGCTAAATGAAGTGGCTAATCAATGGATTGCCACTTTTTTCTTTTTTCCTTTCGTGTTACAATAAAGGTATGAATCAGTATCAGAAAAAGATTGTTAAAGGAACTGTTTATTCGCTCCTATCTGGCTTAATCTGGGGAATCTGTGGAATTTTAGGAGAATATTTCTTTACTCATTATCAGGTGTCTTCGGGCTGGATTACCTCTATGCGTTTAACACTGGCAGGGAGTTTTGTGCTCATTTGGTCAGCAATGCAATTAAAATCGCAAGTGTTAGATATTTGGCGAGATAAGAAAAATTACCTGCCCTTTTTAGCCTATGCTATTTTGGGGATTTTTTCAGTTCAGTATTTTTTCTATCTCTGCGTAGAATACTCAAATGCAGCGACAGCGACTATTTTACAGTTTATCAGTCCTGTCTTTATCCTCTTTTACAATCGCTTGGTTTATCAAAAACGAGCGCCAAAAAGCGCTATTGTTTATGTTTTGGTTGCCATGTTGGGTGTTTGTTTGATGGCGACAAAGGGAGATCTCTCTCAGTTATCTATGACTCCGCTAGCCCTTATAACAGGTCTGCTGAGTGCCATGGGTGTTATGTTTAATGTTATCCTACCTCAGCCTTTCGCTAAGCGTTATGGTTTTGTTCCTACGGTTGGGTGGGGGATGATTTTGGCAGGTTTGTTTAGCAATGTCCTTTCGCCGGTTTATCAGCTTTCCTTTACTCTTGATATTTGGAGTATCTTGATTTGTCTCATTATCGCTTTCTTTGGTACGGCTTTTGCTTTTTTTATTTCCATGAAGGCTGTGTCCTTGGTTTCTCCCTTGGTGGTTTCCGTTATCAGTGCCAGTGAACCTCTCTCTTCTGCTCTCTTGAGTGTTTTGTTCTTAGGATTGGTAGTGGATTGGTCCCTTCTTCTAGCGATGGCCTTGATTATTTTACCCATGATATTTTTGTCTATAGAAGAAGCGAAAGAAAGTAGATAAAAAGTCTTTTCTTAATTCTAAAAGTGTGCTATACTGGAATAGTCAATAAAACACGGGGAGATAGTTGTGAAGAGTGTTTTTAGGTTGTATCGGTAGGGGCTTGCTTTTACCGACAGCACGTTTTATCTCACATCCCTAAAAATCATACCTAAAAACAAACAAAAAGGCTTCAAATTTGAGGCCTTTTTTGGTAGAATAGGTATCATTAAAATGAACTAGGAGGCGCCTATGACTGCTACAAAAATGAACGCTCAAGAAATTATCCAATTTATCGCCAATGCTGAAAAGAAAACCAGTGTTAAAGTAACCTTTGAAGGACAACTTTCAACTGCTGTATCAAGCTCTGTTGTCAAACTAGGGAATGTCCTATTTGGAGACTGGAAAGATGTGGCTCCGCTTCTCGATGGCTTGGTAGAAAATCAAGACTATGTTGTTGAACAAGATGCTCGTAATTCAGCAGTTCCTTTGCTAGATAAACGTGCTATCAACGCTCGTATCGAGCCAGGTGCTATTATCCGTGATCAGGTTGAAATTGGTGACAATGCTGTTATCATGATGGGAGCAGTTATCAATATCGGTGCTGAAATCGGGGCAGGAACTATGATTGACATGGGGGCTATCCTTGGTGGTCGTGCTATCGTTGGGAAAAACAGTCACGTTGGTGCAGGTGCCGTTCTTGCAGGTGTGATTGAGCCAGCTAGCGCAGAACCAGTCCGTGTAGGAGACAATGTTCTTATCGGTGCCAATGCAGTGGTCATCGAAGGAGTCCAAATCGGTAGTGGTTCAGTTGTTGCAGCAGGAGCTATTGTTACACAAGATGTCCCAGAAAACGTGGTGGTAGCAGGTGTTCCAGCTCGCATTATCAAAGAGATTGATGCCCAAACCCAACAAAAAACAGCGCTAGAGGATGCGCTTCGCACCTTGTAATTCTAAAAGAAAAATAGAGGCGGGACCCTTTTCCAGCCTCTTTCTGCTATATAGGAGGAAAGATAGATGTTAGATTTGATTCAGACTAGACGAGATTTGCACCAGATTCCAGAGATTGGCTTGGAGGAGTTCAAGACTCATGCTTATTTGCTAGATGTGATTGAGAAATTGACTGCGGGCAAGAATTTTGTTCAAGTTCGTACTTGGCGGACAGGGATTTTGGTTTATTTGCAGGGAAGTCAGCCAGAGCGGACCATTGGTTGGAGAACAGATATTGATGGCCTGCCTATCGTCGAACAAACAGGCCTTCCTTTCGCTTCCCAGCACCAAGGTCGTATGCACGCTTGTGGACATGATTTCCACATGACCATTGCTTTGGGCTGTCTTGAGCGAGCCCTTGAAGAGCAACCAAAGAATAACCTGCTCTTTCTGTTTCAGCCTGCTGAAGAAAATGAAGCTGGTGGCATGCTCATGTATGAGGATGGCGCTTTTGGAGACTGGTTGCCAGATCAATTTTATGGCCTCCATGTTCGACCAGATTTGAAAGTAGGCCAGATTGCGACTAATACTCATACACTCTTTGCAGGGACCTGTGAGGTGAAGATCCGTTTCAAAGGCAAAGGAGGACATGCAGCCTTTCCGCATGAAGCCAATGACGCCTTGGTGGCGGCTAGTTACTTTGTTACCCAGGTGCAGTCAGTTGTCAGCCGCAATGTCAACCCAATCGAGGGAGCAGTGGTGACCTTTGGCGTTTTTCAGGCTGGAACAACCAACAATGTTATCACAGACACAGCCTTTTTGCATGGAACCATTCGGGCCTTGACACAGGACATGAGTCTCTTGGTGCAAAAAAGGGTCAAAACAGTTGCAGAAGGCGTTGCAGCTGCCTTTGATATGGAAGTCGAAGTGGAACTCAAACAAGGTGGTTACCTGCCTGTTGAGAACAATCCAGTCTTGGCGCGTGAATTGATGGACTTCTTTGAAGAAAAAGAGGGAATCGAGTTGATTGATATCGAGCCTGCTATGACTGGTGAGGACTTTGGTTATCTCCTTTCAAAAGTTGATGGTGTTATGTTCTGGCTGGGTATCGATAGCCCCTACGCCCTTCATCATCCTCAGATGAGCCCTAAGGAAGAGGCTTTAGCTATTGGGGTGGATGCGGTCTCTAGTTTCCTGAAAAAGAAGGCAGCAGAGTAGAGGAATTGTCTATGAAAGCAGAATTACGCAAGCAAGTCTTGCAAGAAATGAAGGCTATCCCTCGACAGCAAAAACAGTTTATAGACCAAACTTTAACTGAACGACTTTTACAACACCCCTTCTACCAAGAAGCAAAGGTCATCGCAAGCTACCTCTCTTTTCCTCATGAGTTTCAAACGCAGGAACTGATTGAGCAGGCGCTGAAGGACGGCAAGAAGGTTCTGATACCCAAAACCTATCCCAAGGGGCGCATGGACTTTGTGGTCTATGATCCGCAACAACTGGTCAAAACTTCCTTTGGATTACTGGAACCACAGGGAGATTTGGAAGTAGTGGATGCATCTCAGATTGATTTGGTTCATGTTCCGGGTCTGGCTTTTACGACGGAAGGATATCGGATTGGATACGGTGGAGGTTATTATGATCGCTATCTAGAACATTTTCCTGGTCATACGTTGAGTACGATCTATCCTTGTCAAGTTCAGCAATTCATGCCTGAAAATCATGATATTCCTGTTCAGGAGGTACTGATTGATGAAAGAAATCTTTGATAGGCGTTACCCTGTGACGAGTTTCTTTCTCTTAGTGACGGCCTTGGTATTTCTACTAATGTTGGTGACTACAGGTGGAAACTTTGACAGGGCAGATACCCTATTTCGATTTGGAGCCATGTACGGGCCTGTCATTCGGCTCTTTCCAGAGCAGATTTGGCGTCTCTTCTCTGCCATTTTTGTTCATATTGGGTGGGAGCATTTCATTGTTAATATGCTTTCGCTCTATTATCTTGGTAGGCAAGTAGAGGAGATTTTCGGTTCTAAGCAGTTTTTCTTTCTCTATCTCTTATCTGGAATGATGGGCAATCTCTTTGTTTTTGTATTTAGTCCAAAATCCTTAGCAGCAGGAGCCTCTACTTCTCTCTATGGACTATTTGCTGCGATTATTGTTCTTCGCTATGCTACGCGTAATCCTTATATCCAACAGCTAGGGCAATCTTATCTGACACTTTTTGTGGTAAACATTATTGGAAGTGTTCTGATTTCAGGAATCAGCCTAGCAGGTCATATCGGAGGTGCAGTTGGTGGCGCATTTCTAGCAGTTATCTTTCCAGTTAGAGGAGAAAGATGGATGTATAGCGCTAGCCAGAGACTGGTAGCGTTAGTCTTGTTCGTAGGACTCGCAGTCTTACTTCTCTACAAGGGAATGGGGTTTTGACGACTAATACTCAATGAAAATCAAAGAGCAAACTAGGAAGCTAACCGCAGGCTGCTCAAAGCACTGCTTTGAGGTTGTAGATAGAACTGACGAAGTCAGTAACCATACCTACGGCAAGGCGACGCTGACGTGGTTTGAAGAGATTTTCGAAGAGTATAATATGTAAACTTGAATAAGAAAAAAGCTACTTAAAAATGAGTAGCTTTTAATGTGATTTGGAACCATTCGAAACAACACAGCTCTAAAAATAAGTCTTTGTGTGTAGATGATTTGAGAAAGTGAGCGCCCATTCTATCGCGAAGAAGTCATTTGTAAATAAGGTTTTTTGCAGAAAATTGAGAATGGTGTGCTTTTTTATTTCTTTTGTATTAAGTTTCTAGAATATAGTGTTGTATCAGTCTTATTATATATTTTAAAAATAGAAAATGTTATAATATTAGAAATTGATTGAAGAATCATTAGAATAAAAGAGGTATAAAGTTGGAAAATTGTGTTTACATTATTTCAGGCCCTCCAGGCGTTGGGAAAAGCACAGTCAGTAAGGAGTTGGCCTATTCTTTTAAGAAAAGTGCAGTAATTGAAGGCGACATGATTTATTTAATGATTAAAGGAGGACTCGTGGCTCCTTGGGAAGATGATGGGTATTACATGGATTTATTTTGGGATAATATTATCAGTCTGATCAATAATTTCATCGACCGAGGCATTACCGTTGTGATAGAATATGTCATTTTTGAAGAGCAACTAAAGAAAATTGCAACCTTCTTAAAAGAAAAACAAATTGGTCTAAAATATTGTGTCTTAATGGCCGAAGAAAAAACCTTGAAAGATAGGGATGGTTCTCGAAAAGAAATTAAAAGAGTGGGCAACTTATCCATACAAGCAAGAAGTGAGTTTCTAGCTAAAAATAAGGAGAAGGAAAAACATTTTCTGTATACAGATGATTTAGACGTCCCCAAAATAGCAAATATCATTAAAACTTCAAATCGATTTTTGATTGAAAATCTGTAATCTGTCATTAAGGACCGAGGTTGAGTTGGTAGATTTAGAGACATATCAAATAAATCTTTAAATTGTATGTAAATTTGTAAAATAATTAAGTCTCCAGAGTCAACTTGCTGGAGACTTAATTTATTATCTGGAAACTAATTCTATTCCTTCTCACCCAATTCTTTTCCGAGTTGGATGATGTAATCTTTCAAGTCATCTTTGACTTGTGGGTGCTTGAGGGCATAGTCAATAGATGTTTTCATAAAACCGAACTTATCCCCAACGTCGTAACGAGCTCCTGTAAATTCACGGGCGAAAACACGTTGTGTTTTATTGAGAGTATCGATTGCATCAGTAAGCTGAATTTCATTTCCAGCACCGGGAGCTTGCTTTTCGAGGATATCAAAAATTTCTGGTGTCAGAAGATAGCGACCGATAATAGCTAGATCACTTGGAGCCTCCTCTGGAGACGGTTTTTCAACGAAAGTTTCAACGCTGTAGAGTCCATTATTTCCTTCCCCTTGAGGAGCGATAACTCCATATGCTGAAACGTCTTCGTGTGGTACGGGCATGACAGCAATGGTTGATGCATGTGTCTTTTCGTAATCATTCATCAGTTGTTTTGTCAAAGGAACGGCATTCTCATTTGTGATGTCCATAAGGTCATCACCCAGCATAACAACGAAGGGCTCATTCCCTACAAAAGCTTTGGCTTGTAGGACAGCGTCTCCAAGACCACGAGGGTGAGTTTGGCGAATGAAATGGAGGCGCATACCAGTTGCTTCATCTACCAATTTTAACAAATCTGTTTTGCCTTTTTCCTTAAGATTGTATTCAAGCTCAAAGTTTGAGTCAAAGTGGTCCTCAATAGAACGTTTTGATTTACCAGTGACAACCAGAATATCTTCAATACCTGATTTAAGAGCCTCTTCCACGATAAACTGGATAGTTGGTTTGTCTACAATTGGCAACATTTCTTTGGCAAGAGCCTTGGTTGCTGGTAAAAATCGAGTCCCGAGTCCAGCGGCAGGGATGACTGCTTTTCTAACTTTCAGTGCCATAATAATCCTTTCTATAGAGGGTTAAGACCACTCATTTTCTGCTTTAAATTCATTGTTCATGATGTCATAAATGGCATCTTTGATATTGGTTCCTTGGTAAATAACTTGGTAAATGGCCTGTGTGATTGGCATATAAACCCCAAGTTCTTGCGCTAGCTCATAGGCTGCTCGAGTTGTTGAAATTCCTTCAATCACCATGCCCATGTTGGCTTCGATATCAGCTAGAGATTCTCCACGA
Source organism: Streptococcus pseudopneumoniae (assembly GCF_001072315.1). Classification (GTDB taxonomy): domain Bacteria; phylum Bacillota; class Bacilli; order Lactobacillales; family Streptococcaceae; genus Streptococcus; species Streptococcus pseudopneumoniae_R. Next base: position 49,978 of record NZ_JVLI01000154.1, read on the forward strand.
CCAAGGGCATCTCCAGCTCTCCAGTTACGAGAGTGGATGGAGGTTCCCGTTACGATTAAGTCTCCTACACCAGACAAGCCACTATAGGTCAATGGACTAGCCCCGAGTGCCACCCCTAGGCGGGTAATTTCTGCCAAGCCTCGAGCGATGATGGCTGCCTTGGCATTGTCACCAAATCCCAAACCATGTAAAGCTCCGGCACCGACAGCAATAATATTTTTAAGAGCACCAGCGGTTTCGACCCCGATAACATCCGTATTGGTATAAAGTCGGAAGTAGTGATTACTAAAGAGCTCCTGAACGTATTGAGCTGTTTGTAAATCTTTAGAAGCAGCAGTGATTAAAGTTAGGTCACGCACAATGGTCTCTTCCGCATGACTAGGACCTGAAACAACGACAATATCACTGCGGAGCTGTTCAGGAATCTCTTCTTCAAGGATGGTTGATAATCGTTTATGGCTATCAGGTTCTAATCCCTTTGAAGCGTGCATGATGATAGCCTTATGGTCCAAGGTTTGTGCAACTTGTTGGGCAACAAGTCGTGTCACTTTTGTTGGGACAACAAACAAAATCGCATCTACATCTTTTAATGCCTCTGCTAAGTCGGTGTAGGCAATGATATTTTCGTCTAGAACGACATCTTTAAAGTAGTGCTTATTAGTATGGTGTATATTAATTTCATTGATTTGCTCGGGAAGATTTCCCCAAATATGTACCTCGTGTCCATTGTCGTTTAAGACTTGTGAAAGGGCAGTTCCCCAAGAACCAGGCCCCAAGACGGCGACGGTTTGTTTTTCCATGATTTCCTCCTTAATAGAGTCCTTTCTATTTATTCTATCATATTCTAGAGGATTTTGCACTTGCATTACTGGGATAGTGGTGGCTTTGTTGCTTGAAAAATATATCAAAACCGAGACGAAGTGATAAACTCTTAGTCTTTAGTTAAAGTGAGAAGAAATCTGATAGATAGTTTGATTCAGTATATGCTATAATAGAGGTAAACAACTCAGGAGGTTCTTGTAGGTTGCGAGAGTTTGGCGAAAAAATTAAAAGATTACGTTTGGCTAAAAAAATCAGTCGTTCAGAATTTTGTGGTGATGAGTCTGAATTAAGTATCCGTCAATTAATTAGAATTGAAAATGGAGAATCCAGACCAACACTAACAAAGTTAAAATATATCGCTGAGCGTTTGGGGGTTGAAGATTACAAGTTGATGCCAAGTTATATAGAGTTGGATAAGGAATACCTAGAATTGAAGTATTTCTTGATGAGGACTCCTACATACGAAGATGAAACTATCGCCCAAAAGAAAGAGAGTGTTTTTGATAAGATTTTTGAAGAGTATTATGATAGGCTACCTGAGGAAGAAAGATTTATCATAGATGTTTTACAAGCATATGATGACTTTGGTTGGTGGAATGATGATAGCAATTTAGGAATGATTTTACAAGAGTATTTCGATCACATTTTGTTGAAATCAAAATATGAAGTTAACGATATTTTAATCATAAAGCTATTTTTGGTAAGATTAGTACACCAAGATACGATAATAGATGAGATTGAAGTGAATACCTTCTTAGTAATAGCTGATAAAATTTTACAACAAGTTGAGATGTTTGATATTGAATATTCATTTCTAATCAGAGATTCATTACTTTTGTTGTTAGGAATATTTGAAAAAATTGCTAATTACAGTCAATTTGAAGATATTCTCTATAAATTAAATGAAATTACCTCAAAGTCATACGACTATCAGAAAAAACCAATTATTCGACTATGGGAGTGGCGCTATGCATTATTTGTAAAAAAAGATTATCCAGTAGCTGAAAATTATTTTCAAGAAGCAAAAGTATTTGCTAGAATGATTGATAATAGTCATTTGATAGAACAGCTAGAAAAACAATGGCAACATGACCTCCAAGATTTTTTTAAAAATAAACATTAGAAAATAAAAAAAGTGACAAAAATGTCATTAGTTAAAAAGACCGAGAGAAAGTTTTCGAAATCATAAAAACGCATGATATCAGGTGTTTAAAAACTTGATATTATGCGTTTTATCGTTTAAAGAGTTATTATGTTTTTCCCTTAGATTGAGTTCGTATCTAGTTTCTTTTTATACTAATTGAGTACTCATTAGTAGATAAGTTGTTAAAATTAGTGACATTTATGACCTTGGCGAATGTGTAACATAGAAGTATAATAATCCTGTAGAAAAAATAAGGAGAGAAAATATGTTAGTGCTAGTTGTTGCCATTTTTTGGATTTATAAATAATAAAGATAGAATAGGAAGGTCTATGTTAGAACTAAAAAATATTAGTAAAAGTTACGGACAAGGGACGCTAAAAAATAATGTCTTAAGAGAAATAAATTTTAAGGTAGTTGAAGGAGAATTTGTATCGATAATGGGACCATCAGGTTCGGGCAAATCGACATTTATCAATATTTTGGGACTGATTGATTCTGAATTTGAAGGAGAATATATATTAGACGGAAAAAGTATTGAGAAGTTAAATGAAAATCAACAAGCAAGTTACCGTAATCGTGATATTGGATTTGTTTTTCAACAATTTCATCTTATTGATGAATATACTGTTAAAGAAAATATTTTATTATCATTCCTATATTCTGACCAACAGCCAGATATAGAATACATTGATAGTTTATTACAAGACTTAGGACTTATAGATAAGATGAATGAGTACCCAAGTCATTTATCAGGCGGACAGAAGCAACGAGTTGCTTTAATTAGAGCTCTTGCTCATAAACCTAGATTTCTTATAGCGGATGAACCTACAGGTGCATTAGATGAGAAAAATAGGAATGAGATATTGCAAATTCTACAAAATTTGAATCATTCTGGAACGACAATTATTGTAGTAACTCACGATGAGTTTGTTGCCAGTCATTGTAGAACAAGGTATCGAATGAAAAATGGGTATCTAACATCTGAAGGAGAAGGATTACATGAAGTTTAAAAAGCTGTTAGTAGATACTCTAAAGCTGTTAAAGAGGAATAAAAGACAAAGTATTCTGACATCCTTAGCCATCACAGTGGCAACATTTGTTTTATTAGTAATACTATCAAGTTCTTCCTATACAACTTCTACATTAGGTAATGATTTAAATATAGAAGAAGACACAGCAACAATGACTTATACTCCTCAAAATATGTTGGATATTAGAGGGTTTACACAGGAAGATAAACAATTGGTTGAGCAAACTATTGGAAAACCTGCAAGACTTTCTGCCAGCTCTTATGCCTTGTATGCTGAAACGTATTTTAATGATTCTAAGCAGAATCTTAGTTTTCGAACATTAGGCGATTTGAATAAGAATGGTTTAGTTGTGCCTGCTTTATTAAAAGGGAGAGCATTAGAGGAACTAGATGGAGGTGTTGCTATTAGCGATAAGGCTCTCATGTCATTGACTCGAAAGGAAAATATTGAACCTTTTTTAGGAGAGACTATCAATATATCTGGAAAAGAATATCCAATTCAGGCAATATATTATGGATCAGCTGTTAATGAAAGATTACCTTCTTTATTGGTTACCAATGAAATCAAAGAGTTACTTTTAGGAGGAAGGGAATATTTTGATGAATTAGTAGTAGAAACTAATCAGTTGGAGAATATTAATAAGGCTTTATCTGCTTTAGATACTTATGGAATATTCCGCAAGGAAGGAACTTATGGATATATAGATAATAGAAGGGTATATGAGGAAACAAAGGCCCAAGCTACTACAATATTAAATTTCATTGCACTTTTATCTAGTATTTCAATTTTTGTAGCTGGTTTTGGGGTTATGAATGCTATGTTGTCTTCTGTTAGCGAACGTAGTAAGGAGATAGCCATTCGTCGAGCTTTGGGGGCCAAAAAATCTGATATTTATCAATCATATATGATGGAGGGGATTCTTTTATCGCTTCTGGGAGCTATAACTGGTATTGGAGTAGCGACATTATTTGTTGTTTTAATGAACATGAGTGGTTTTGTTACGTCATTAACTCTGGATCATATTTTGATTACTCTATTCACAACGGGTGTATTTGGAATTGTATTTAGTATTATGCCTGCAATGGTTGCAGCAAATAAAAATGTTATTGAAGGTCTAAGGTAATGATGGATGTGAATTTAAAGGAGGTAGAATGAAATTTACAAAAATAGATAGAGTATTTTCTCTATTGCTAATTGTGGAATTTACAATATGTTTTTTTACACTAGATAATTTTAATCTTTTTCAATTTATGTTATTCGTACAAATTATACCGTCTATATTATTAGCTTTGTTATCAGGAAGTATTTCTTCTAGGAGTAAGCATAGCTGGGTGCTATTAATTATGTTTGGAATGATCTATGCCTTAATGATGTTTGGAATTTTCAGGGTTACTCCTATGACGCTTATAGAACAAAATACGATTCAATCTGAAACTTCCGTATTTACATTCAATAGAAATTTACAGTTAGGAACTTATTTTGGATTTTTCCTACAGGAATTTTTACTAGGAGCTTTTATTTGCACTATTTCAAAATGTTTTGGGAGAATTAAACAAGGGAAATTTTAATGAAGCCTACATTAAAAAGAAGAATTGTTTCTGCAGTTATTTTTAGAAAATGATATTATTGAAATGGTGTAATATTTGGAGAAAATTATTTTTGAACGAAAAAGATTTGAGTATGTCGGTCCTAAGAGAAAGCAAGTAAAGGACTTTATGATTCTAAAAAATTTCATGTCTAAGACAATTCAAGTTGAAATCAGAGTGGAGGGATACTTGTTAGACCTTCTTATTTTAAAAGAGATGAGTACAGAATTTTATAATTTAGATTTTCTTTCTTTGCCCTATGATGTCAATATAGATGTGAAAGAAGTTGTAGAGGATGTTGATTTAACAGTCTATAAGAATAGTAAGTATAGGAAGTTTGATTTCTTTAAAAATATTTGTAAATGATATTTTTGAAAGTCTATCCATCCTTATATTAGAATTGCTACAACAAGTTTTCAACACTTGTTTCAATTGAACATACTAAAAACCGAGATGAAGGGATAAACTCTTAGTCTCGGTTTTGATATTTCTTAAAGAATAGTTCGTTTTATTTCAATTGATCTGTAATGTCTTTTGATAGCAACATTCCTAGATGATAAGTTTTATTGATGTAAGCAATGACATCATTGATATTTTCAGTTGTGTGAATTTTCTCTTTGATGTCAGCCCTAAATGTTTCATCCTTTAAAAGTTGTTCTTGGTAGAGCCTTTGAAGTCTCTCCTTCTCGTACTTATTGAGCAGAAAAAGGAACACCAAGCTAATCACAACGAGGACATAAGCATATTGGCTCATAGGAAATCTCCCTGTATGATAAAGAAGTAGTAGTGAGTAAATTGAATTAGTCAATTCAAAATAGCAGAACAAGTCAGCAAAACTTGATAAGATTTTTGATAGGCCTCTAAGCCAAAGTCCGTATAGGCTTTAGTGTAAGTTACTTAAATTGCTTTACAATCAAGTAATTAAAAGATTACGACATGAACCAAACCAAATCGATATTATTGGGTTAGATGAATTAGTAAAGCGTTTAGACAAGTATCTTTGGTTACGACGTTGTAGGACATAAATCGATCATATTTATGTCACAGAACTAGTGAAGCGCCTAGCCAAATACCTGATAAGATTTGGTCTTAGTTACTTAGACTGCTTTACAATCAAGTAACTTGAAGATTACGACGTCATGGTCTCTAAATCGATTATATTTAGAGACCATGACTAGTGAAGCAGTTAGCTAGTCCGCATATAAGCGGCTAGCGTCTAACAATTAGGAACTTTAGTTCCAATTGTTAGTACTGAATCACATCTTCTCTGGCGCTTCTACTCCAAGCAAGCGAAGGGCCTCTTTGAGAACGACTGCGGTTGCGTAGCTAAGGGCTAGACGGCTGTCGCGTTCTGGGCTTTCATCCAAGATACGCGTGTGTGCATAGTATTTGTTAAAGGCTTGAGCCAGGCTAATTGCAAATTTAGCAATGATAGAAGGTTCAAAGTTATCCGCCGCACGGTTGATAATACGTGGGAAGTCTTGGATGAGTTTGATGATTTCCCAACTTTCAGCATCATTCAAGCTATAGTTGCCAGTTGTTTCTGGTTTGAAATCCGCTTTGCGTAAGATAGATTGAATACGAGCGTAGGCGTATTGAACGTAAGGTCCAGTTTCACCCTCGAAGGATACCATAGCTTCTAGGTCGAAGTCGTATCCATTTGTACGGTCGGTTTTAAGGTCATAGAATTTAATGGCTCCAACCCCAACAGCATGTGCTACCTGGTCTTTATTTTCCAGTTCAGGATTTTTAGCTTCGATTTGGGCCTTGGCACGGCTAACTGCCTCTGCAACTGTAGGTTCTAGTAAGATGACATTCCCTTTACGCGTAGAGAGTTTTTTCCCTTCTTTTGTAACCAAACCAAAAGGAACGTGGGTAATGTCGTCACTCCAGTCGTAGCCCATCTCTTGCAAGACAGCTTTGAGCTGTTTAAAGTGGGCGGATTGTTCTTGACCAACGACGTAGATAGATTTAGCAAATTGGTATTCGTTTTTACGGTAGAGAGCTGCAGCCAAGTCACGTGTGATGTAGAGAGTTGCACCATCAGATTTCTTGATAAGAGCTGGATGTTCAATTCCATATTTCTCAAGATTCACAACTTGGGCACCTTCTGATTCAACAAGTAGTCCTTTTTCAGAAAGAATGTCTACAACTGCATCCATCTTATCGTTGTAGAAGGCTTCTCCGTTATAGCTGTCAAATTCGACTTGCAATTCACTGTAAAGGCGGTTAAATTCCACCAAACTTTCATCACGGAACCATTGCCAAAGAGCGAGAGCTTCCTCGTCGCCATTTTCAAGTTTACGGAACCATTCGCGTGCTTCTTCATCCAAACTTGGGTCATTTTCAGCCTCAGCATTGATGCGGACGTAGAGTTTAAGAAGTTCATCAATTGGATGAGCTTTTACAGCTTCTTCGTCGCCCCATTTTTTGTAGGCAACAATCAACATCCCAAACTGTTTACCCCAGTCTCCCAAGTGGTTGACCTTGACTGTTTGATAACCGATTTTTTTGAAAATATGTGATAAGCTATCTCCGATGACAGTTGAGCGCAGGTGGCCAATAGAGAATGGCTTAGCGATATTGGGACTAGACATGTCGATAACAACATTTTCTTGTTTGCCAATAGTTTGATCAGCATAGTGTTCTTTTTCAGTGATAACCGCTTGCAACACTTGAGCAGAAATGGCAGATTTATCAAGGAAAAAGTTGACGTAAGGTCCTGTTGCGACAACCTTTTCAAAGGCTTGGCTGTTAATTTTTTCAGCCAGTTCAGTCGCAATCATTTGAGGTGCTTTACGTTCGACTTTTGCAAGAGAAAAAGCAGGGAAAGCGATGTCTCCCATTTCTGAGTTTTTAGGGGTTTCCAGTAAATTTAAAATAGCCTCTTGGTCCAGGCTATCAATGACGCTAGCCAACTCGCTAGCAATCAATTCTTTTGTATTCATTAAGAGCTCCTTTTTGGACTTTTCTACTATTTTATCACAATTTTAAAGAAAGAAGAAAAAATTTTTGAAATCTCCTATTTTTTTGGTATAATATAGTTATAAAAATAGTTATAAATATTCACATAAGAGGATTTTATGAGAAAAAGAGATCGTCATCAGTTAATAAAAAAAATGATTACTGAGGAGAAATTAAGTACACAAAAAGAAATTCAAGATCGGTTGGAGGCGCACAATGTTTTTGTGACGCAGACAACCCTGTCTCGTGATTTGCGCGAAATCGGCTTGACCAAGGTCAAGAAAAATGATATGGTGTATTATGTACTAGCAAATGAGACAGAAAAGATTGATTTGGTGGAATTTTTGTCTCATCATTTAGAAGGCGTTGCAAGAGCAGAGTTTACCTTGGTGCTTCATACCAAACTGGGAGAAGCTTCTGTTTTGGCAAATATTGTAGATGCAAACAAGGATGAATGGATTTTAGGAACAGTTGCTGGTGCCAATACCTTATTGGTCATTTGTCGAGACCAGCACGTTGCCAAACTCATGGAAGATCGTTTGCTAGATTTGATGAAAGATAAGTAAGGTCTTGGGAGTTGCTCTCAAGACTTATTTTTGACAAGGAGAGACGGACAATGGCGACAGAAAAGCTATCACCCGGCATGCAACAGTATGTGGATATTAAAAAGCAATATCCAGATGCTTTTTTGCTCTTTCGTATGGGTGATTTTTATGAATTATTTTATGAGGATGCGGTCAATGCTGCGCAGATTCTGGAAATTTCCTTAACGAGTCGCAACAAGAATGCGGACAATCCGATTCCTATGGCGGGTGTTCCCTATCATTCTGCCCAACAGTACATCGATGTCTTGATTGAGCAGGGCTATAAGGTAGCCATTGCTGAGCAGATGGAAGATCCTAAACAAGCAGTTGGGGTTGTTAAACGAGAGGTTGTTCAGGTCATTACGCCAGGGACAGTGGTCGATAGCAGTAAGCCAGACAGTCAGAATAATTTTTTGGTTGCCATAGACCGTGATGGCAATCAATTTGGCTTAGCTTATATGGACTTGGTGACGGGTGATTTTTATGTGACAGGTCTTTTGGATTTCACGCTGGTTTGTGGGGAAATCCGTAATCTCAAGGCGCGAGAAGTGGTGCTGGGATACGACTTGTCTGAGGAAGAGGAACAAATCCTCAGCCGTCAGATGAACCTGGTGCTTTCCTATGAAAAAGAAGGCTTTGAGGACCTTCATTTACTAGATTCACGATTGGCAACTGTGGAGCAATCGGCATCTAGTAAATTGCTCCAATATGTTCATCGGACGCAGATGAGGGAATTGAACCACCTCAAACCTGTTATCCGCTATGAAATCAAGGATTTCTTGCAGATGGATTATGCGACCAAGGCTAGTCTGGATTTGGTTGAGAATGCTCGTTCGGGCAAGAAGCAAGGCAGTCTTTTCTGGCTTTTAGATGAAACCAAGACGGCTATGGGGATGCGACTCTTGCGTTCTTGGATCCATCGTCCATTGATTGACAAGGAGCGAATCATCCAACGTCAAGAAGTGGTGCAGGTCTTTCTCGACCATTTCTTTGAACGCAGTGATTTGACAGATAGCCTCAAGGGTGTTTATGACATTGAACGCTTGGCTAGTAGGGTTTCTTTTGGCAAAACCAATCCCAAGGACCTCTTGCAGTTGGCAATCACCTTGTCTAGTGTGCCACGGATTCGTGCGATTTTAGAAGGGATGGAGCAGCCTGCTCTAGCTTATCTCATCGAACAACTGGATGGAATCCCTGAGTTGGAGAGTTTGATTAACGCAGCGATTGCTCCTGAAGCTCCTCATGTGATTACAGATGGGGGAATTATCCGAACTGGATTTGATGAGACCTTAGACAAGTACCGTCGCGTTCTCAGAGAAGGGACTAGCTGGATTGCGGAAATTGAGGCTAAGGAGCGAGAAAACTCTGGTATCAGCACGCTTAAGATTGACTACAATAAAAAGGATGGCTACTATTTCCATGTGACCAATTCGCAACTGGGAAATGTTCCTGCTCACTTTTTCCGCAAGGCAACGCTGAAAAACTCAGAACGTTTTGGAACCGAAGAATTAGCCCGTATTGAGGGAGATATGCTGGAGGCGCGTGAGAAGTCAGCTAATCTAGAGTACGAAATTTTTATGCGCATTCGTGAAGAGGTCAGCAAGTACATCCAGCGTTTGCAGGCTCTAGCCCAAGGAATTGCGACAGTTGATGTCTTACAGAGTCTGGCGGTTGTGGCTGAAACCCAGCATTTGATTCGACCAGAGTTCGGAGACGATTCACAAATTGATATCCAGAAAGGGCGCCATGCTGTCGTTGAAAAGGTTATGGGGGCTCAGACCTATATTCCCAATACGATTCAGATGGCAGAAGATACCAGTATCCAACTGATTACAGGGCCCAATATGAGCGGGAAGTCAACCTACATGCGTCAGTTAGCCATGACGGCGGTTATGGCTCAGTTGGGTTCTTATGTTCCAGCAGAAAGTGCCCATTTACCGATTTTTGATGCGATTTTTACCCGTATCGGAGCAGCCGATGACTTGGTTTCAGGCCAGTCAACCTTTATGGTGGAGATGATGGAGGCCAACAATGCTATTTCGCATGCGACCAAAAATTCCTTGATTCTTTTTGATGAGTTAGGTCGGGGAACTGCGACTTATGATGGGATGGCTCTTGCTCAGTCCATCATCGAATACATCCATGAACACATCGGAGCCAAGACCCTCTTTGCGACCCACTACCATGAGTTGACTAGTCTGGAGTCTAGTTTACAACATTTGGTCAATGTCCACGTGGCAACCTTGGAGCAGGATGGGCAGGTCACCTTCCTTCACAAGATCGAACCAGGACCAGCTGATAAATCCTACGGTATCCATGTTGCCAAGATTGCTGGCTTGCCAGCAGACCTTTTAGCAAGGGCGGATAAGATTTTGACTCAGTTAGAGAATCAAGAGACAGAAAGTCCTGCTCCCGTGAGGCAAACAAGTGCCGTCACTGAACAGATTTCACTCTTTGATATGGCAGAAGAGCATCCTATCTTAGCAGAATTGTCTAAACTAGATGTTTACAACATGACACCTATGCAGGCTATGAATGTATTGGTTGAGTTAAAACAGAAATTATAAAGAATGAATTACTTGTCATTCTAGCTGTATCAAGGAGACTTCTTTGACAAGTTCCCACTTTTTTGTTAGAATAACATCACACAAACAGAATGAAAAGGAGCTGACGCATTGTCGCTCCCTTTTGTCTATTTTTTAAGGAGAAAGTATGCTGATTCAGAAAATAAAAACCTACAAGTGGCAGGCCTTAGCTTCGCTCCTGATGACAGGCTTGATGGTTGCTAGTTCACTTTTGCAACCGCGTTACCTGCAGGAAGTGTTAGACGCCCTCCTTGCTGGAAAATATGAAGCTATTTATAGTATCGGGGCTTGGTTGATTGGTGTGGCCCTGGTCGGTCTGGTTGCTGGTGGGCTCAATGTTGTCCTCGCAGCCTATATTGCCCAAGGAGTTTCATCTGACCTTCGGGAGGACGCCTTCCGTAAAATCCAAACCTTTTCTTATGCCAATATTGAACAATTTAATGCGGGAAATCTAGTCGTTCGCATGACAAATGATATCAACCAGATTCAGAACGTCGTCATGATGACCTTCCAAATTCTTTTCAGACTTCCCCTCTTGTTCATCGGTTCGTTTATCCTTGCGGTTCAAACTCTTCCTTCGCTGTGGTGGGTGATTGTTCTCATGGTAGTCTTGATTTTTGGCTTGACTGCTGTCATGATGGGAATGATGGGACCTCGTTTTGCCAAGTTTCAAACTCTTCTTGAGCGCATCAATGCCATTGCCAAGGAAAATCTACGCGGTGTTCGTGTGGTCAAGTCCTTTGTCCAAGAAAAAGAGCAATTTGCTAATTTTACGGAGGTTTCAGACGAGCTTCTTGGTCAAAACCTTTACATCGGTTATGCCTTTTCAGTAGTGGAACCCTTTATGATGTTGGTTGGTTACGGGGCGGTCTTCCTTTCTATTTGGCTAGTTGCAGGGATGGTTCAGTCGGATCCGTCAGTTGTTGGCTCCATTGCTTCCTTTGTCAATTACCTAAGCCAGATTATCTTTACCATTGTTATGGTTGGATTTTTGGGAAATTCTGTCAGTCGTGCTATGATTTCGATGCGTCGTATTCGAGAAATTCTTGACGCAGAGCCAGCTATGACCTTCAAGGATGTCCCAGATGAAGAGTTGGTCGGAAGTCTTAGCTTTGAAAATGTGACCTTTACCTATCCAATGGATAAGGAACCGATGCTGAAAGATGTGAGCTTTACTATTGGACCTGGTCAAATGGTTGGTGTCGTTGGAGCGACTGGTGCAGGAAAATCAACCTTGGCTCAATTGATTCCACGTCTCTTTGACCCACAGGAAGGGGCTATCAAAATCGGAGGTAAGGATATTCGAGAAGTGAGTGAAGGAACCCTGCGTAAAACAGTTTCTATCGTTCTTCAGCGTGCCATTCTCTTTAGTGGAACGATTGCAGACAACTTGAGACAGGGTAAGGGAGATGCCACTCTATTTGAAATGGAGCGTGCAGCCAATATTGCCCAAGCCAGCGAATTCATTCATCGTATGGAGAAAACCTTTGAGAGTCCAGTTGAGGAACGGGGAACCAATTTCTCTGGTGGGCAAAAACAAAGGATGTCGATTGCGCGTGGGATTGTCAGCAATCCGCGTATTCTGATTTTTGACGATTCGACCTCGGCCTTGGATGCCAAGTCAGAGCGTCTAGTGCAAGAAGCCTTGAATAAGGACTTGAAGGGGACGACAACCATTATCATCGCGCAAAAGATTAGCTCGGTTGTCCATGCAGACAAGATCTTGGTTCTAGATCAAGGGCGATTGATTGGTCAAGGCACGCATGCAGACTTGGTTGCCAACAATGCCGTTTACCGTGAAATCTATGAAACGCAGAAAGGAAAGGAGGAGTAAAATGAAGACAGTTCAATTTTTTTGGAATTATTTTAAAGTCTATAAGCTATCATTTGTAGTTGTCATACTGATGATTGTTCTGGCGACTCTTGCCCAAGCCCTCTTTCCGGTCTTTTCTGGACAAGCGGTAACAGAACTAGCCAATTTAGTTCAAGCTTATCAAGATGGCAATTCAGAACTTGTTTGGAAAAGCCTATCAGGAATCATGGTCAATCTTGGCCTGCTAGTTTTGGTTCTATTTATCTCCAGTGTCATATACATGTGTCTCATGACGCGCGTGATTGCAGAATCGACCAACGAGATGCGTAAAGGCCTCTTTGGCAAGCTTGCCCGCTTGACGGTTTCTTTCTTTGACTGCCGACAAGATGGCGATATCCTGTCTCGTTTTACCAGTGATTTGGATAATATCCTCCAAGCCTTTAACGAGAGCTTGATTCAGGTCATGAGCAATATTGCTTTATACATTGGTTTGATTCTTGTCATGTTTTCGAGAAATGTAACTCTGGCACTCATCACCATTGCCAGCACACCAGTAGCCTTCCTCATGCTGATTTTCATCGTGAAAATGGCACGCAAATACACCAACCTCCAGCAAAAAGAGGTAGGGAAACTCAATGCCTATATGGATGAGAGTATCTCAGGCCAAAAAGCCGTGATTGTGCAAGGAATTCAAGAGGATATGATGGCAGGATTTCTTGAACAAAATGAACGCGTGCGCAAGGCAACCTTCAAAGGAAGAATGTTCTCAGGAATTCTTTTCCCTGTCATGAATGGGATGAGTTTGGTTAACACATCCATCGTCATCTTTGCAGGTTCAGCTGTTTTATTAAATGATAAGACTATTGAAACTAGTACAGCCCTAGGTTTGATTGTTATGTTTGCCCAATTTTCACAGCAGTACTACCAGCCTATTATTCAAGTTGCAGCTAGTTGGGGAAGCCTTCAATTAGCCTTTACGGGGGCTGAACGGATTCAGGAAATGTTTGATGCAGAGGAAGAAATCCGACCTGAAAAGGCTCCAATCTTCACTAAGTTGCAAGAAGGTGTTGAAATCAGTCACATTGATTTTTCATATTTGCCTGATAAACCTATTTTGAAAGATGTCAGCATTTCCGCTCCGAAAGGACAGATGACCGCGGTTGTTGGTCCGACAGGTTCAGGGAAAACGACTATTATGAACCTCATCAATCGCTTTTATGATGTTGATGCTGGCGGTATTTACTTTGATGGCAAAGACATCCGAGACTATGACTTGGATAGCCTCAGAAGCAAGGTGGGGATTGTCTTGCAAGATTCCGTTCTTTTTAGCGGAACCATTCGAGACAATATCCGTTTCGGTGTGCCAGATGCTAGTCAAGAAATGGTTGAGGCAGCAGCCAAAGCAACCCATATTCATGACTATATCGAAAGCTTACCTGATAAATACGATACTCTTATAGATGATGACCAGAGCATCTTCTCAACAGGACAGAAACAATTGATTTCTATCGCTCGAACCCTGATGACAGATCCAGAAGTTCTCATTCTCGATGAAGCCACTTCAAACGTAGATACGGTGACAGAAAGCAAGATTCAGCATGCCATGGAGGCGGTTGTAGCAGGTAGAACCAGTTTTGTCATTGCCCACCGCTTGAAAACCATCCTCAATGCTGATCAGATTATTGTCCTTAAAGATGGAGAAGTCATTGAACGTGGTAACCACCATGAACTCTTGAAGCTAGGTGGATTCTATTCAGAACTCTATCACAATCAATTTGTCTTTGAATAAGAAAAAAGTTGTCCTATGCGGGCAGCTTTTTCTTGTCCATAAAAAATATTTATCACAGCCTTAAAAAAAACATATTAGACGAAAGGCATTTTGAGTGATATGATAGGACTATCGTTAACATTCGAAAGGAGAGACATCATGGCTAGAACGGTTGTAGGAGTTGCTGCAAATCTATGTCCCGTAGACGCAGAAGGTAAAAACATTCATTCATCTGTATCTTGTAGATTCGCAGAGAGCATTCGTCAAGTCGGCGGTCTCCCTTTAGTCATTCCTGTTGGTGATGAGTCAGTGGTACGCGATTATGTGGAAATGATTGACAAACTCATTTTGACAGGAGGCCAAAATGTCCACCCTCAGTTTTATGGAGAGAAAAAGACCATCGAGAGTGATGATTACAATCTGGTCCGTGACGAATTTGAATTGGCACTCTTGAAAGAAGCACTTCGTCAGAATAAACCAATTATGGCAATCTGTCGTGGTGTTCAACTTGTCAATGTTGCTTTTGGTGGGACCCTCAATCAAGAAATCGAAGGTCACTGGCAAGGTCTGCCTTTCGGAACATCTCATTCTATTGAGACAGTAGAAGGAAGCGTGGTGGCTAAGCTATTTGGAAAAGAAAGTCAAGTCAACTCCGTCCATCGTCAAAGCATTAAAGATTTGGCACCTAATTTCCGTGTAACTGCTATTGATCCAAGAGACCAAACCATCGAAGCGATTGAGTCTATCGACGAGCACCGCATTATCGGTTTGCAGTGGCATCCAGAGTTTCTGGTTAATGAAGAGAATGGTAATTTAGAATTATTTGAGTATTTATTGAATGAACTGTAACGACTGGAACATCTAGTCGTTCTTTCTTTTATTTTTTCAAAATTTTTGGAATGTGGGATTTTTACGCAAACGTTTGAATTCTGATAAAAATTGGAGAAATTCGACAAAAAAACTTGAAAAAAACGAAGGTAAGCGTTATGATAGAAAAGAAGAAATATTGGAGGAATAACATGTCACATATTAAATTTGATTATTCAAAAGTTTTAGACAAATTTGTTGCACCACATGAAGTGGAATACATGCAATCACAAGTAACAGCAGCAGATGAATTGATCCGTAAAGGAACTGGTGCTGGTAGCGACTTCCTAGGATGGTTGGACCTTCCTGAAAACTACGACCGCGAAGAATTTGACCGCATCTTGAAAGCTGCTGAGCAAATTAAATCAGACAGCGATGTCTTGGTTGTAATCGGTATCGGTGGATCTTACCTTGGTGCCAAAGCAGCAATCGACTTCTTGAACCACCACTTTGCAAACTTGCAAACAAAAGAAGAACGTAAAGCTCCACAAATCCTTTACGCTGGAAACTCAATCTCATCTACTTACCTTGCTGACTTGGTAGAGTATGTTGCAGACAAAGACTTCTCAGTAAACGTGATTTCTAAATCAGGTACAACAACTGAACCAGCGATTGCTTTCCGTGTCTTCAAAGAACTCTTGGTTAAGAAATACGGACAAGAAGAAGCTAACAAACGTATCTATGCAACAACTGACCGCCAAAAAGGTGCGGTTAAGGTTGAAGCAGATGCTAACGGTTGGGAAACATTTGTTGTTCCAGATGACATCGGTGGACGCTTCTCAGTATTGACAGCCGTTGGTTTGCTTCCAATCGCAGCATCAGGAGCTGACATCAAAGCCCTTATGGAAGGTGCGAATGCAGCTCGCAAAGACTACACTTCAGATAAAATCTCTGAAAACGAAGCTTACCAATACGCAGCTGTTCGTAACATCCTTTACCGTAAAGGCTATGCAACTGAAATCTTGGTAAACTATGAGCCATCACTTCAATACTTCTCAGAATGGTGGAAACAATTGGCTGGTGAATCAGAAGGAAAAGACCAAAAAGGTATCTACCCAACTTCAGCCAACTTCTCAACTGACTTGCACTCACTTGGTCAATTTATCCAAGAAGGAACTCGTATCATGTTTGAAACAGTTGTCCGTGTTGACAAACCTCGTAAGAACGTGATTATCCCTAGCTTGGAAGAAGACCTTGACGGACTTGGTTACCTTCAAGGAAAAGACGTTGACTTTGTAAACAAAAAAGCGACTGACGGTGTTCTTCTTGCCCACACAGATGGTGATGTACCAAACATGTACGTGACCCTTCCAGAGCAAGATGCCTTCACTCTTGGTTACACTATCTACTTCTTTGAATTGGCTATCGCTCTTTCAGGTTACTTGAATGCTATCAACCCATTTGACCAACCAGGTGTTGAAGCTTACAAACGTAACATGTTTGCCCTTCTTGGAAAACCAGGATTTGAAGAATTGAGCAAAGAACTTAACGCACGTCTATAATAGAAGAAAAGAGTGGTTTGTCCACTCTTTTTACTCTCTTTATCCATAGAAATTGGACTCAGCCAAGACTTGTGATATAATATAGAGAGCAAAAAGGCAGACGCCTAGAGACTTTATAGGAGAAACTATGTCAAAAGATATCCGCGTACGTTACGCACCAAGTCCAACAGGACTACTACACATCGGAAATGCCCGTACAGCATTGTTCAACTACTTATATGCACGTCATCATGGTGGAACTTTTATCATTCGTATCGAAGATACTGACCGTAAACGACATGTCGAAGATGGTGAACGTTCACAGCTTGAAAACCTTCGCTGGTTAGGCATGGATTGGGATGAAAGCCCAGAAACACATGAAAATTACCGCCAGTCTGAACGTTTGGACTTGTATCAAAAATACATCGACCAATTGCTAGCTGAAGGAAAAGCCTACAAATCTTATGTTACAGAAGAAGAGTTGGCAGCTGAACGCGAACGCCAAGAAGCAGCTGGCGAAACACCACGCTACATCAATGAATACCTTGGTATGAGTGAAGAGGAGAAAGCAGCTTACATCGCAGAACGTGAAGCAGCTGGTATCATTCCAACAGTTCGTTTGACTGTCAATGAGTCAGGTGTCTACAAGTGGCATGATATGGTCAAAGGTGATATCGAATTTGAAGGTGGCAATATCGGTGGTGACTGGGTTATCCAAAAGAAAGACGGTTACCCAACATACAACTTTGCCGTTGTCATTGATGACCATGATATGCAAATTTCTCACGTAATCCGTGGAGACGACCACATTGCTAATACACCAAAACAGCTCATGGTTTATGAAGCACTTGGTTGGGAAGCTCCAGAGTTCGGTCACATGACCTTGATTATCAACTCTGAGACTGGGAAAAAATTGTCTAAACGCGATACCAACACCCTTCAGTTTATCGAAGATTACCGAAAGAAAGGTTACCTTCCAGAAGCAGTCTTTAACTTTATTGCTCTTCTTGGTTGGAACCCAGGTGGCGAAGATGAAATCTTCTCTCGTGAAGAACTCATTAAACTTTTCGATGAAAACCGACTCAGCAAGTCACCAGCAGCCTTTGATCAGAAGAAACTCGATTGGATGAGCAATGATTATATCAAGAATGCAGACCTAGAAACTATCTTTGAAATGGCAAAACCATTCTTAGAGGAAGCAGGCCGATTGACTGACAAGGCTGAAAAACTAGTTGAGCTCTATAAACCACAAATGAAATCAGTAGATGAAATTATTCCATTGACAGATCTTTTCTTCTCAGATTTCCCAGAATTGACAGAAGCAGAGCGCGAAGTCATGGCGGGCGAAACAGTTCCAACAGTTCTTAAAGCCTTCAAAGCAAAACTTGAAGCGATGACAGATGATGAATTTGTAACAGAAAATATCTTCCCACAAATCAAAGCAGTCCAAAAAGAAACAGGTATTAAAGGGAAAAATCTTTTCATGCCTATTCGTATCGCAGTTTCAGGTGAAATGCATGGACCAGAATTGCCAGATACTATCTTCTTGTTAGGTCGTGAAAAATCAATCCAGCATATCGAAAATATGTTAAAGGAAATCTCTAAGTAAGAAGGGTATAATAATGGACATCTGGGAAAAGATGTACGAAGAAGCACAGAAGCTATACGATCCACATGAAGTATCTGATTTTGTTTACGCTAACCATGTTGTAGCCGCAGTAGAAGCAGAAGATGGACAAATATTTACAGGATTCTGTATGGAGGGAACCTGTGGTGTTTTCCATCTCTGCGCAGAGCGGGCAGCTCTCTTCAATATGTACCAATTTTCAGGACAAACTAAGGTTAAAAAAGTATTAGCCTTTCGAGACAAACCACCTTATGGTGGAAGTTCAGGAATGCCCTGTGGCGCATGCAGAGAGTTCCTCTTAGAGTTGAACGCTGAAAATAAAGATGCAGAATTCATGATGGACTACAATAGAAGAAAGACTGTTAAAGTTGCAGAACTAATCCCCTATTGGTGGGGAGAAGAACGTGCTTCTAAGTTTAATAATCAATAGAAGAGTCAGTATAATTCTGGCTCTTTTTACTATAATTTGAAAAACTGTACTTGAAAAGAATTGAAAAATTGGTAAATTCCCAAACTAAGTTCCACCGCTAATCCAAGTGGAAGTTAATCTGATAAAAATCCTAAAAACCAGTGGACATCCGTGTCAGGGTAAGTTCAACTGGTTTTAATCATGCTTGATTTCATAGCTTTTATAGGCAAAATGAATCGAAAAAAAGAGCGCACAAAATCTCCTCATCTGAAAGCGTTTCAGATTAAGTTCCGCTATGGTGGAAGTTACTTTGAGAAGTTAGAGATTTGAAAAAATGAAAAAAATAGAAAAAAGTAGTTGACAAAGTTTAAAAAGTCGGTATAATAGTAAGAGTTGAAAATAACAACTCTGGTCCGTTGGTCAAGGGGTTA
>NZ_JVLI01000155.1:0-380 GCF_001072315.1 Streptococcus pseudopneumoniae
GGGTCACTTAATGCCAGACCATGTACATATGTTAGTAAGTATTCCACCAAGGATAAGTGTTTCAAGTTTCATGGGTTATTTAAAAGGTAAAAGTGCACTCATGATGTTTGACAAACGCGCCAATCTCAAGTACAAGTTTGGGGATCGGCATTTTTGGGCGGAAGGTTATTATGTGAGTACGGTTGGACTCAATGAAGCCACAATTAAGAAGTATATTCAAGAACAGGAAAAGCATGATATAGCACTAGATAAATTAAGTGTAAAAGAATATGAGGCTCCCTTTAGGGATAGTGGTAAGTAATACTAAAGCCTCTTTAAGAGGCAAGTGACGAGTCAAGAGCAATAAGGCTTGAACAACGTGAAAGCCAGCGTCTTTAGGC
>NZ_JVLI01000014.1:0-11272 GCF_001072315.1 Streptococcus pseudopneumoniae
AAAATCAAAGAGCAAACTAGGAAGCTAGCCGCAGGCTGCTCAAAACACTGTTTTGAGGTTGTAAATAAGACTGACAGAGTCAATAACATATACCTAAGGCAAGGCGAAGCTGACGTGGTTTGAAGAGATTTTCGAAGAGTATGAGGACAGCAAAAAGACTGCACGATCGATGCAGCTTTTTCTTTTTATTTAAGATAGCGTTGAAGGAATTCTTTTGTACGGTCTTCTTTAGGATTAGTGAAGAGGTCTTCTGGTTTACCTTCTTCAGCAATCACACCCTTATCCATAAAGATAACACGGTGAGAGACATCACGGGCAAATTCCATTTCATGGGTTACGACAATCATGGTCAAGCCTTCCTGAGCTAGATCCTGCATGATTTTGAGGACTTCTCCAACCATTTCTGGATCGAGAGCTGATGTTGGTTCATCAAAGAGAATAGCGTCTGGATTCATTGAAAGGGCACGAGCGATGGCGACACGTTGTTTTTGACCACCTGAGAGTTGTTTTGGTTTGGCTTGCCAGTAGCGTTCTCCCATGCCGACTTTTTCAAGGTTTTCTTTGGCAATCTTTTCAGCTTCTGTACGTTCGCGTTTAAGAACAGTTGTCTGAGCGACAATTGTGTTTTCAAGCACGTTGAGATTTTCAAAGAGGTTAAAGGATTGGAAAACCATTCCTAACTTTTCACGGTATTGCGTGAGGTCATAGCCTTTTTCGAGGACGTTTTGTCCATGATAAAGGATTTGTCCATCAGTTGGCGTTTCAAGTAGGTTAATGGAGCGTAGGAAGGTCGATTTCCCGCTTCCAGAGCTTCCGATGATAGAGATGACCTCTCCCTTGTGGACAGTGAGTGAAATGTCTTTTAGCACTTCGTTTTGGCCATAGGATTTTTTGAGGTGTTTAATTTCAAGGATTGCTTGTGTCATTATTTCAAATCCTCCGTTTGCATTTGGTTAGCACCTGTAGTATAGGTATCCATGTCCATGCGGCGTTCGATGAAGCGTAGGATACGTGTTACGGTGAAGGTGAGGACAAAGTAAATCACGGCGATGATTGTAAATGTCTGGAAGTATTGATAGGTTTGCGTTGCCACGGTATTTCCTGAGAAATAAAGTTCGACAACAGAGATAACGTTCAATACAGATGTATCTTTGATATTGATGACAAATTCATTACCAGTTGCTGGTAGGATATTGCGGACAACCTGAGGTAGGACAATCTTGCGCATGGTTTGGTTATGAGTCATACCAAGAGCAGTCGCAGCTTCAAATTGTCCCTTGTCAACTGCTAGGATACCACCACGGACGATTTCAGTCATGTAGGCACCGGTGTTAATCGAAACGATGAAGATAGCAGCCAGTGTGCGGTCAAGGTTGATACCGAAAGCTTGGGCAGTTCCATAGTAGATAACCATCGATTGAACGATCATTGGCGTACCACGGAAAATTTCAATGTAGACATTGAGGATCCAGCCGATTAGTTTTTGTAATCCATAAATGGCTTTATTTTCAGAGAGAGGAGCAGTACGGAAAACACCAATGGCAAGACCGATGATGAGACCGATGATGGTTCCGACGATAGAGATTAAAAGAGTGATACCAGCACCACGCAAGAGTTGTTGCCAGTTTTCAGAAAGAATTTTAGCGACTTGGCTAAAGAAACTACTGCTAGTCTCTTCAGTTGTTGTAGCTTCGGCAGGTTGTTCCTTGATCATACGATCCATCAAGGCAACTTGGTCGTCTTTTGAAATGGTTTCAATGCTGGCATTGATTTGGCTAATACGATTGTCATCTTTACGAAGTCCAATAGCGATAGCTGTATCTTCTTCTCCAGTTTTAAAACCTGGCTCTACTTGAACCATTTTAAACTTAGAGTTCGCAGCTTCAGCAGTCAGAGCTTCAGGGCGTTCAGAAACATAGGCATCGATGATACCGGCCTCAAGTGCTTGGCGCATTTGAGCGAAGTCTCCCATAGCTGTTTCTTTTTTAGCACCCGGGATTTGTGTAATCAAGTCGTAGAGGTAGACACCTTGTTGAGAAGTGATTTTCGCACCATTAAAGTCATCCAAAGATTTTGCGTTTGCATAAGTAGAATCTTTTTTGACAAGCAAAACTGGTTCGCTAGTGTAGTAACTGCTTGAAAAGGCAATTTCTTGTTTGCGTTCGGCAGTTGGACTCATACCTGCGATAATCATGTCAATCTTACCAGAAGTAAGGGCGGGGACTAGACCTTCCCACTTGGTTTTAACAACCAAAGGTTCTTTGCCTAAGTCCTTAGCGATTTTCTTGGCGATTTGAACATCGTATCCATTGGCATACTGGTTGGTTCCATCGATTTTGACAGCTCCATTGCTATCATCATCCTGGGTCCAGTTAAAGGGAGCATATGCTGCTTCCATCCCGATGCGTAAATATTCATCAGCTTGAGCAACATTGACAAATCCTAGCATCAGCAAGAGACTTGTGAAAATAGATAAGTATATTTTTCTCATGATTTCTCCTATTCTAATCTATTAAAAAATAACTGTCTCCTATTTTATCGAAAAAAACTCTATTTTTCAATATAGGTAAGCCCTTACTTATGAAAAAATGATATAATGATAGTAAAGATAAAAAGGGGGCTTAGTTGATGAAAAAAACTTTTTTCTTACTAGTGTTAGGCTTGTTTTGCCTTCTGCCATTCTCTGTTTTTGCCATTGATTTCAAGATAAACTCTTACCAAGGGGATTTGTATATTCATGCAGACAATACAGCAGAATTTAGACAGAAGATAGTTTACCAGTTTGAGGAGGACTTTAAGGGCCAAATAGTGGGACTTGGACGTGCTGGCAAGATGCCTAGCGGGTTTGACATTGACCCTCATCCAAAGGTTCAGGCTGCGAAAAACGGTGCTGAACTAGCAGACGTTACTAGCGAAGTGATAGAAGGAGCAGATGGTTATACTGTTAAAGTTTATAATCCAGGTCAAGATGGCGACACAGTTGAAGTTGACCTTACATGGAACTTAAAAAATTTGCTTTTCCTATATGATGACATCGCTGAATTAAATTGGCAACCTCTGACAGATAGTTCAGGGGCTATTGGCAAGTTTGAATTTAATGTAAGGGGAGACATGGGGGCAGAAAAACTCTTTTTCCATACAGGCAAACTTTTTAGAGAGGGAATGGTTGAAAAGAGTAACCTTGATGATACTATTCGTTTGGACAATCTTCCGGCTAAGCGTGGAGTTGAATTGCATGCCTATTGGCCTCGTACCGATTTTGCTAATGCTAGGGATCAGGGATTGAAAGGGAATCGTTTAGAAGAGTTTAATAAGATAGAAGACTCGATTGTTAAAGAAAAAGAGCAAAGTAAACAACTCGTTACTTGGGTCTTTCCTTCGATACTTTCTATCTCCTTGTTATTGAGTGTCTGCTTCTATTTTATCTATAGAAGAAAGACCACTCCTTCAGTCAAATATGCCAAAAATCATCGTCTCTATGAACCACCAATGGAATTAGAACCTATGGTTTTATCAGAGGCTGTCTACTCGACCTCCTTGGAGGAAGTGAGCCCCTTGGTCAAGGGAGCTGGAAAGTTTACCTTTGACCAACTTATTCAAGCTACCTTGCTAGATGTGATAGACCGTGGGAATGTCTCTATCATTTCAGAAGGAGATGCAGTTGGTTTGAGGCTAGTAAAAGAAGATGGTTTGTCAAGCTTTGAGAAAGACTGTCTAAATCTGGCTTTTTCAGGCAAAAAAGAAGCAACTCTTTCCAATTTATTTGCGGATTACAAGGTATCTGATAATCTTTATCGTAGAGCAAAAGTCTCTGATGAAAAACGGATTCAAGCAAGGGGGCGTCAGCTCAAATCTTCTTTTGAAGAAGTATTGAACCAGATGCAAGAAGGAGTGAGAAGTCGAGTTTCCTTCTGGGGGCTTCCGGATTACTATCGTCCCTTAACTGGTGGGGAAAAGGCCTTGCAAGTGGGTATGGGTGCCTTGACTATCCTGCCCCTATTTATTGGATTTGGTTTGTTCTTGTACAGTTTGGATGTTTATGGCTATCTTTACCTCCTCTTGCCAATACTTGGTTTTCTAGGTTTGGTTTTGGCTGTTTTCTATTATTGGAAGCTTCGACTAGATAATCGTGATGGCGTCCTAAATGAAGCGGGGGCAGAAGTCTACTATCTCTGGACCAGTTTTGAAAATATGTTGCGGGAGATTGCACGATTGGATCAGGCAGAGTTGGAAAGTATTGTGGTCTGGAATCGCCTCTTGGTCTATGCGACCCTATTTGGCTATGCGGACAAGGTTAGTCATTTGATGAAGGTTCATCACATCCAAGTAGAAAATCCAGATATCAATCTCTATGTAGCTTATGGCTGGCACAGTATGTTTTATCATTCAACAGCACAAATGAGTCATTATGCTAGTGTCGCAAATACAGCAAGCACCTATTCCGTATCTTCTGGAAGTGGAAGTTCTGGCGGTGGCTTCTCTGGAGGCGGTGGCGGTGGTAGTATCGGTGCCTTTTAAAGAGAGCTATCACAGGCTGAAAAAATATGCTATAATGGAAGATAGAAAAAAGGAGTAATCTATGTATCTTATTGAAATTTTAAAATCTATCTTCTTCGGGATTGTTGAAGGAATTACGGAATGGTTGCCGATTTCCAGTACAGGTCACTTGATTTTAGCAGAGGAATTTATCCAATACCAAAATCAAAACGAAGCCTTTATGTCTATGTTTAATGTCGTGATTCAGCTTGGTGCGATTTTAGCAGTCATGGTGATTTACTTTAATAAACTAAATCCCTTTAAACCGACTAAGGACAAAAAGGAAGTTCGTAAGACTTGGAGACTGTGGTTGAAGGTCTTGATTGCTACTTTACCTTTACTTGGTGTCTTTAAATTTGATGATTGGTTTGATACCCACTTCCATAACATGGTTTCTGTTGCCCTCATGTTGATTATCTACGGGATTGCCTTTATCTATTTGGAAAAGCGCAATAAAGCTCGTGCTATTGAACCAAGTGTAACAGAGTTGGACAAACTTCCTTATACGACAGCTTTCTATATCGGGCTCTTCCAAGTTCTTGCCCTTTTGCCAGGGACAAGCCGTTCTGGAGCAACGATTGTCGGTGGTTTGTTGAATGGAACTAGTCGTTCTGTTGTGACAGAATTTACCTTCTATCTAGGGATTCCTGTTATGTTTGGCGCTAGCGCCTTAAAGATTTTCAAATTTGTAAAAGCAGGACAACTCTTGAGCTTTGGGCAATTGTTCTTGCTCTTGGTTGCGATGGGAGTCGCCTTTGCAGTCAGCATGGTCGCTATTCGCTTCTTGACCAGCTATGTGAAAAAACACGACTTTACCCTTTTCGGTAAATACCGCATCGTGCTTGGTAGTGTTTTGCTACTTTACAGTTTTGTCCGTTTATTTGTATAAGAAAAACCTTGAAGGGGCAACTCTTCAAGGTTTTAAAATCCAGTCACGGTAATCCCCAGCAGGCGGACACCTCTTTCTTTCTCACTTAACTCTTCATAGAGTTGCAGGGCGATTTGGCTTATATGACTAGCATCCTGTATTTTTTGAGCTAGACTTTTTCGTTTAGTAAGAGTTGAAAAGTCCTCGTAGCGGATTTTCAAAATGACAATTTTTCCAGCTTTTTCTTGTTGATGTAGATTGAGAGCGACTCTTTCTGATAGAAGAGTCAGCTCTTTTTTAATGTCTTCCTCGGCACGGAGAATCTTCCCGTAAGTTTTTTCCTTGCCGATTGATTTACGGATACGATTGGACTTGACTGGGGAATTGTGAATGCCACGAGCCTTTCGATAAAGGTCATAGCCCAGTCTGCCAAAGCGGTCTATTAGTGTTACCTCAGGGACTTCAAGTAGGTCAGCGCCAGTAAAAACTCCCATTTGATGAAGACGTTCGACTGTCTTTTTTCCTACTCCATGAAACTTGGAAATATCCATTTGTTTGAGAAAATCCTCAGCCTGGTCAGGTAGAATCACTGTCAGACCATGTGGCTTTTGATAATCACTGGCCATTTTAGCTAAGAATTTATTGTAAGAAACGCCAGCAGAAGCAGTTAGATGAAGTTCTTTCCAGATATCCTCTTGAATGAGGCGAGCGATTTTGACCGCTGACTTGATACCGAGTTTATTTTCTGTTACATCCAAATAGGCTTCGTCAATGCTCATGGGTTCAATCAAATCTGTATAGCGCTTAAAAATAGCTCGAATCTGGAGTCCCACAGACTTATATTTCTCATAATTTCCTGAGATGAAGACGGCCTGGGGACAACGTTCATAAGCTTCCTTGGAACTCATGGCTGAATGGACACCAAAAGCTCGTGCCTCATAGCTACAGGTAGAAACGACTCCCCGCCCACCTGTTTGCCGAGGGTCGCTTCCGATAATGACAGGTTTTCCTCTGAGTTTAGGATTATCTCTGATTTCCACCGCAGCAAAAAAGGCATCCATGTCAATATGGATGATTTTTCTTGACAAATCATTTAACAAAGGGAAAATCAACATGCCTAGCACCTTTTTATACTCTTCGAAAATCAAATTCAAACCACGTCAGCTTCGCCTTGCCGTAGGTATATGTTACTGACTCCGTCAGTCTTATTTACAACCTCAAAGCAGTGCTTTGAGCAGTCTGTGGCTAGCTTCCTAGTTTACTTTTTGATTTTTATTGAGTATTACCGCTTATTTTCTTTTATTATACCCTTTTTTCTGAAAAAAAGAAAAAAGGACTTTATTTTTTCAAAAATATAATACAGTTTGGAACAAAATATAGACTGTTTTAGAAAAGAAAGTGTAAAAATAGGGGTTTTTCACTTGTTGAAATCGGTTACTGTATGGTATACTTGTCTCATGAATGTAACAGATGACTGTTACTAGAAAGAAAAAAGAGGACATTAACATGGTTGTTAAGACAGTTGTTGAAGCACAAGATATTTTTGACAAAGCTTGGGAAGGCTTCAAAGGCGTAGATTGGAAAGAAAAAGCAAGTGTATCACGCTTTGTACAAGCTAACTACACACCTTACGATGGAGACGAAAGCTTCCTCGCAGGACCAACGGAACGCTCACTTCACATCAAAAAAATTGTAGAAGAAACTAAGGCTCACTACGAAGAAACTCGTTTCCCAATGGACACTCGTCCAACATCTATTGCTGACATTCCAGCAGGATTTATTGATAAAGAAAACGAAGTTATCTTCGGTATCCAAAACGATGAACTCTTCAAATTGAACTTCATGCCAAAAGGTGGTATCCGTATGGCTGAAACTACTTTGAAAGAAAATGGATACGAACCAGATCCAGCTGTTCACGAAATCTTCACTAAATATGTAACAACAGTTAACGACGGTATTTTCCGTGCCTACACTTCAAATATCCGTCGCGCTCGTCACGCACACACTGTAACTGGTCTTCCAGATGCATACTCACGCGGACGTATCATCGGTGTTTACGCACGTCTTGCTCTTTACGGTGCAGACTACTTGATGCAAGAAAAAGTAAACGATTGGAATGCAATCGAAGAAATCGATGAAGAAACAATCCGTCTTCGTGAAGAAATCAACCTTCAATATCAAGCATTGCAACAAGTTGTTCGCTTGGGTGACCTTTACGGAGTTGACGTTCGTAAACCAGCGATGAACGTTAAAGAAGCAATCCAATGGGTTAACATCGCCTTCATGTCTGTCTGCCGTGTTATCAACGGTGCTGCTACATCTCTAGGACGTGTACCAATCGTATTGGATATCTTTGCAGAACGTGACCTTGCTCGTGGTACATTTACTGAATCAGAAATCCAAGAATTCGTTGATGATTTCGTTATGAAACTTCGTACAGTTAAATTTGCTCGTACAAAAGCTTATGACCAATTGTACTCAGGTGACCCAACATTCATCACAACTTCTATGGCTGGTATGGGTAACGACGGTCGTCACCGTGTTACTAAGATGGACTACCGTTTCTTAAATACTCTTGACAATATCGGTAACTCTCCAGAACCAAACTTGACAGTTCTTTGGACTGACAAATTGCCATACAACTTCCGTCGCTACTGTATGCACATGAGCCACAAACACTCTTCTATCCAATACGAAGGTGTAACAACAATGGCTAAAGACGGATATGGTGAAATGAGCTGTATCTCATGCTGTGTGTCTCCACTTGACCCAGAAAATGAGGAACAACGCCACAACATCCAGTACTTCGGTGCTCGTGTAAACGTATTGAAAGCCCTTCTTACTGGTTTGAACGGTGGTTACGACGATGTTCACAAAGACTACAAAGTATTTGACATCGAACCAATCCGTGACGAAGTTCTTGAATTTGAATCAGTTAAAGCTAACTTTGAAAAATCTCTTGACTGGTTGACTGACACTTACGTAGATGCTTTGAACATCATCCACTACATGACTGATAAGTACAACTACGAAGCTGTTCAAATGGCCTTCTTGCCAACTAAACAACGTGCCAACATGGGATTCGGTATCTGTGGGTTTGCTAACACTGTTGATACATTGTCAGCAATCAAATACGCTACAGTTAAACCAATCCGTGATGAAAATGGCTACATCTACGATTACGAAACAATCGGTGAATACCCACGTTGGGGTGAAGATGACCCACGTTCAAACGAATTGGCAGAATGGTTGATTGAAGCTTACACGACTCGTCTACGTAGCCACAAACTTTACAAAGACGCAGAAGCTACAGTTTCACTTTTGACTATCACATCTAACGTTGCTTACTCTAAACAAACTGGTAACTCACCAGTCCACAAAGGTGTATACCTCAACGAAGATGGTTCTGTGAACTTGTCTAAACTTGAATTCTTCTCACCAGGTGCTAACCCATCTAACAAAGCTAAAGGTGGCTGGTTGCAAAACTTGAACTCACTTTCTAGCCTTGACTTTAGTTACGCAGCTGATGGTATCTCATTGACTACTCAAGTTTCACCTCGCGCTCTTGGTAAGACTCGTGACGAACAAGTTGATAACTTGGTAACAATCCTTGATGGTTACTTCGAAAACGGTGGACAACACGTTAACTTGAACGTTATGGACTTGAACGATGTTTACGAAAAGATTATGTCAGGTGAAGATGTTATCGTACGTATCTCTGGATACTGTGTAAACACTAAATACCTCACTCCAGAACAAAAAACTGAATTGACACAACGTGTCTTCCACGAAGTTCTTTCAATGGATGATGCCTTGGACGCATTGAGCTAATCAAGTTCTTGAATAAGGAAATAAGGAGCCCTCGGTCAATCGACTGAGGGTTTTGTGCTTGGGATAGTGTGAGCAATTCCTTCGACGCAATATGCAATGTTTTTGGGAAGGAATAGTGGACCGAATCTGAAATAGTCCGCTGAGACGGCTCAAACAGTGCTAGAAATTGACTGGAATTCTCTAAGTGATTTGTTCCGATTTTATTTCATTCCATCATAAAGACAAGACGACTGGCTAATTGACAATCATCTTGTTTGATACTGTTAATAAAATTCGCGAAGTTTATCTTGATTTTCTTTAAAAAATTTTTCTAACCAATCCATACCATAAGCATAACTAAAACCTTCTAAGAGAACAGAGAGGTCAATAGTATCAAATCCCATGTCTTTTAAATATTTAAAGGTATCGAATGGTGAATGAAAGTTTTTGTATTTAATAATTGCACCAATATCTTTTAAATCCTGCTCCCTGATACTCATCATCTTCATTCCTAACACATACTCAATAGGGACTACTAAAACGGTCAGATTCTCAAATGAGTACAAGGATTCGCATAAACTTAAGGGAGGTTGTTTGTTCATATTTGCAACATGATTGTTGAGCCATAACTCTTCGTGAGTGTTAAGATTAAACTGTTTTCCTACACGAGCAATAATTTCATTGATTTTCTGATTTTGGTCATAAAAAGCATCAACATCTTGTGTGGCACGCAAACCATGATATTCTAAGACATAGCCACCGACACAGATAATTGTTAAAGTCAGATTTTCCTGAATTAATTCCTTATTTAGGGCTTGGAAGACCGGTTTCATTTTATCCATGCTTGTATTTCTCCATCAATTTTTGAACATTGGTTAACTTAGCAGGTTTATTTAATGAAATCACATATTTATGAGTTGGAGTATGCTCTTGAAAGGCATACTTCAAGCTAATTTTTTGAAAATGGGTTAGTTCTTTGGAGTCTAGCAACTTTTCTATATCTTGGTTTGTTAAATAAGAATAGTCTTCAAAAATAACTTTTCGCAAATAGCGAAACCAATGGCTTGCGTTGAATTGTGATTGTTTGGATGCCTGTATCATATAATCGTACCAATCCATTGTCTTCCTCCTATGAAATTTAGTTTATCTTATTGTAGTTTATATTCAAAAATGTAGTTTTTCTTAATTAGCTCGTATCTATAGGATGATATTGAAAATCTTCTTGTTGCTTTAAATCACAATCGAAAAATTCTGTTTTTCATCTTAGAGAAGAGTGTTTAGAAATGTAAAATGAACCTTTTTTCTTATCCGAAAACCTTACTAAAGTATATAATTTAGGAAGTCAATTCTGTATGATAATGTTTGTACTATCGTTGAGTTTTTGCTTGATTGCCTAACGAGATAAATTTTAGAAGAATTTTCGGTGTGATTTGACAAGTTTCTGACTGGAAGGATAGTTACACTAGTATTGTTTATTAAAATGAGCAGATAGAGAAAATTTGGAATCCATTTGCTTATTATCAATCGTTTTTTTTAACTTATTTGTCTTAGATTGGTATAGAACTGATTTATGGATTGATCCTCTTGTATCTTATCCCGTTCCTAAATATGTTGGTAGAAAAATGAAGCAGTTGTTACGAGTGTCTGTATTGGGAAAAATTTTGTCTATACAATTTTTTAAATGATATTAAGGCTAGGAATGCCAAAACACTGACATATTTCGTTTGAATCTCATCCGATCCCTTTACTTGTATTTGTAGAAATGCTATCAGTAATATATTCGCGAACACTATGATTTACAACAGTGTGGTCGTACATCTTTGTAACTTTATTATACAACAACCATTTACAGGTGTAAAGTTGAGCAGTGTCTTTAGTAAATTTAGGGACTTGTTTTGTCACAGTTTTGATACCTGTATCTGTTGTTTCATGAGCATTTATACTCTTCGAAAATCTCTTCAAACCGCGTCAACATTGCCTTGCCATATATAGTTACTGACTTCGTCAGTTTCATCTACAACCTCAAAACGATGTTTTGAGCTGACTTCGTCAGTTTCA